>JAYTNQ010000082.1:0-5090 GCA_043748255.1 Bacteroidota bacterium | reverse complement strand
CTCTGATGGGGAATGGCGTAAATAATTATACCCGAAATTTGTTGCTCAAAAATGATGTTTTGTATGTCGAGTTGAGTTCGGCGGTGCTTCGGGAAGAGTTGGGTTTTGGTAAAACAAAAATTGTCAAAATGATCAATGACGAATTGGGTCGCGAGCTTATAAAATCGATAGTTTTGCGTTAAAATTTAGAATTTTTTTCTGAAAGTTTTATAAAATTCTGATGGCACTTGATCAAAATGCAGATCTGAAGCAAAGGGTAAGATATTTTTGCTGTCTGAAAAATCTTTGAATATTTTGCCTTCAAAAACTGGTACTTTTCCGGCAAGATTGATTTGAAAAAGTGCCAATTTGAGCAATGGTTCGGTTGCTGCTCCTAAGGTGTCAAGATTGCCTAAATCCTCGAGCGCAACTGTTGTGGGCACCAATCCGCTGGCATATTCGCTAAATCCTGCACTGTTTTGAAGCTTCAAAACAAGGGGTTGCATGGCATATTTGTGTTTTGTACTTCGATCTGTTTTTGAAAAATCTGGCGAATCATATAGCGTTATGGAAGCGGTGTTTTTTCCTGTGGTGGTATCGCCAATTTGAATTACATTAATATAAGGCTTCAATCCATTGATAATCAGCTCGCTGGCAGAGGCAGTGCTTTTGGAGGTGATCACATACAACTTACTCATATTCACGCTATTAATAGCATCGTTATTTGTCATTTTGTTTGTAAAAAGGATGTTGAGTGCCGCAGGATTTGAGGATTCAAATTGAGGTTGCAGTTTGTTGTTCCAAATTTGTTTTGCAAAAACTTGGTTGTTAAATTGACCTGTGATCATACTTGCCAACAAACGAGCTGTATCAACAGAACCGCCTGAATTGTAGCGCAAATCAAGAACTAAATTGGTGATATTTGCCGCTTTAAATTGTGCAAAAATATCGTTTAACAAACCCTCATTTGTGGGCACAAAAGCATTGTATAGCAAATAACCCGTTGTATGACCTTGGTATGTGATAACTTGAGAAATAAAAATAGGATTTTCATACAGTTGCGACTTGACAAGGGTTATCGCTTTTGCATTTGGAGTGATATTACCTCCATCATAATTTGCCATATTAAATGTCGAAGTGGTTTGTGAAAGCAAAGTTTTATAGTTTGAAATTGTGAGGGGTACGCCATCAATGGCATAAAAAAGGTCGCCCCTTTTGACACCCTTACTATCCGCATCAGAATTTGGCAATACATAGTGCACCCAACCAAAAAGATCGGTTGTGCTGCCCGTTTTAAACTTCAATCCAAAGTCCATCCCTGTGGTAGAAGTCGAGCCAGCAAACAAATTTTCGAGTACCGTATAGTCGCTCACCATTACACTAAAACGATCTACAGCCTCGCCTGCAATGGGGTATTTGCTAATTGGCTTGTTCAACAAATCTTGAAACAAAGTTTCTGGGCTGTCTTTTGTAGTTAAAAAAGCATTTATTTGATCCTGATCGCCGAAACGGTCATCACGTAAATCGATTACTTCATTTTGCCACAAATAATATTGATTTAGACCTTGCCAAACAAAATTTTTGAGCAAAAGATTTTCAGGCACCAAAATTTTGTCGTCTTTGTCTGAACAACTTTGAAAACCAAAAAAACCAACAAAAAGCAAAAAAGGAAATAAACGTTTCATAATATACTAATTAGATTGCAAACTTATAAAAAAAAACGCTACAAAAAATAAAGCCTCCTTTATTTTTTGTTTGCAGCTCGCAGCTTTTTTATAATAGCTCGACAAGTTTTAAATAGGGCGTTTGGTTTGGGTAAGAAATAATTTGAAATTCTATTAATTATGGAATCATTTGCATAAATTGGTCTTCAGAAATGATTGGTATTTTTAGTAAGTTGGCTTTTTCTAATTTGGCCGGGCCCATGTTATCACCAGCTACAATAAAGTTGGTTTTGGCAGTGATAGAGCTACCTATTTTGCCTCCATTTTCTTCGATTGCGGCTTTGAGACCATCTCGCGAAAAATTATTAAAAACCCCAGAAACAACAAAAATTTGGTTGTTTAATGTATTGCTTGCATTTGGTGTTGATTTCTCGATGGTTTCAAACTGTACACCTTTTTGTCTGAGACGCTCCAGGATAATTATGTTTTCGGGTTTTTGAAAAAATGCTACTACGCTTTGGGCTATACGATCACCTATTTCGTCAACCAATATCAAATCCATAGTAGTCGCTTGTTGGAGATTATTGATGTTTTTATAGTGTTTGGCTAATTTTTTGGCTACAGTTTCGCCAACAAATCTGATTCCTAATGCGAATAGTACGTTTTCAAATGGTCTTTTAATCGAATTTTGAACGCCATTTACCAAGTTTTCGGCAGATTTTTGTGCCATTCTTTCTAATGGCAACAATTGTTGGACAGTCAAATCATACAAATCTGCATAGTTCTGAATCAATTTATTTTGAAACAATAAAGCAACGGTTTCGCCACCTAAACCCTCTATATCCATGGCTTTTCTGGATATAAAATGCTGAATACGCCCAATAATTTGTGGCGGACAAAAATAAAAATTAGTGCAATAATGGTTGGCTTCGCCCTCTGCACGCACCAACGGGCTATTGCATTCTGGGCATTCTGTAATATATTGTGTTGGAAGGGCATATTGTGGGCGTTTTTGAAGGTCAACGGCAATAATTTTTGGAATTATTTCACCTCCTTTTTCTATAAAAACCGTGTCTGCAACTCTAACATCTAATTTTTGAATTTGATCTGCATTGTGCAACGAGGCTCTTTTGATGATGGTGCCTGCAAGTAAAACTGGTTCTAAATTGGCCACCGGTGTAATCGAACCTGTGCGTCCTACTTGATAAGAAATTGATTGTAATTTTGTAAAAACTTGTTCTGACTTGAATTTAAAAGCCATTGCCCATCGGGGGCATTTTGCGGTATAGCCAAGTTCTTCTTGTTGCGACAAATTGTTGATTTTTATTACAACACCATCTATTTCATAAGGCAAATCATGTCGCATTTGGTCCCAAAATGCAATAAATTCAAAAACTTCTTCGATATTATTTGCCAATTTTGAGGCTGTTGGCACTTTGAAACCCCATGTCCTGGCTGCTTCTAAGGCTTCAAATTGGGTTTGAAAAGGCAAGTTATTACCAATCAAAAAATACAACAAACATTCCAAGGGCCGTTTAGCAACTTCGCTACTGTCCTGTAATTTCAGGCTTCCCGAAGCGGTATTTCGAGGGTTTGAATAAGGTGTTTCGCCAATTTCTATGAGTTCTTGATTCATTTTTTCAAAGCCGGCAAAAGGCAAAATTATTTCGCCTCGAATATCAAATTTTGAAGGATATTCTCCATTTAGCTGCAGTGGGATAGATTTTATGGTTTTGATGTTTTGGGTCACATCATCTCCTTGAAAACCATCTCCCCTTGTGAGAGCTCGAACCAATTTGCCGTTTTCATAGGTTATAGAAATAGAGGCACCGTCATATTTCAATTCGCAGGTATATGCAATTGGCACATTTCCGAGCACTTTTTGAATTCGTTTTTCCCAATCGATCAAATCTTCTTTGGAATATGAATTTTCCAACGAATACATCCGAAAATCGTGCGCAAGAGTTTGAAAATTTTTTGTAATACTACCACCAACACGCTGCGTAGGAGAGTTTTGATCAAAAAAAGCAGGATTTTTTTGTTCCAAATCATTTAAAAATTCTAGTTTTTTATCAAAATCAAAATCCGAAATCTGAGGATTATCCAATACATAATATTGGTGATTATGAAAGTTTATTTCGTTCCGTAGGGCTATGATTTTTTCTAAATCTGTCATAAATTCTAAAATTCTAATAAAAATTAATCTTTTAAAATAGTATTTATCTGCTCAAACAATTTTCCATCGCTCAAAAAAGCACCTTGTTTTATTAATTCAAAAACCGATAAATTACGGTCATTATCGTAGCTTTTTTTTCCAATTTTCAATTCGATTTGCTCCGTAAATAAGTGGTCTGAAAGCCAATGAAGCCCTTCTTTGGTCAAAAAATTGACATTCAAATCAAACGATTTTAGCACAATTGAATCAATATGGGTTTCAAATAACTGAAAAAGAAAAATATGGTTTTTAGAAAAATGCTCCAAAAAAGTCGCTCTTGTGAGAACTCCTTCCCAAACCAAATCCGAAAAAACATCTAATTCTTGCTCTACAACCTGTGGCTTTTCAGACTTCATTTTGTCCCATTCAGATTTATCAATGGCTTGGGTTGCCAAAAAATTGATAAATTCGGTGTGTAATTCCTCAAACTGTTCCTTAGTTAGCCGTTCATATTTCATCAGAAATCTTTAAATTTTATATTGCAACAAATTTACATCTTTAAATCAAAAATCAAAACTAGATTTCTAACTTTTACAAAATCAATTCAAATAACTTTCTTTATTTTTTTGAGCACACCTGCCAAATTCATTTCACAAACAGTATAGCTGCACGCTACATCTCTTTTTAGTTTTGAAAAAAATCAAAAAAAAGAATACCGCTGCAACGGAACAAGAAGTTTTCAGGAAAGATGGTGTGCGCCAAAAAAAAAATGTTGCTTTTTTTACTTAATCGGGAAAAATTTTGCCTGGGTTGAGAATATTTTTTGGATCAAAAACTTGCTTTATGGATTTCATTAATTGTATTTCGGTTTGGCTAAAGGCGATATCCATATAGTTTTTTTGGACGTATCCGATGCCGTGTTCGCCTGATAATGTGCCTTTTAGCGAAACTGTGAGTTCAAAAATCTCGCGAATTCCCTTGGGTACTTCGTTTGTCCAATGCGCATTGCTCATCGTGTCTTTAATAATATTAACGTGCAAATTGCCGTCGCCGGCATGACCGTAGCAAACGGATTTGAAGCCGTATTTTTGACCTATTTTTTTGATGCCAGCCAAAAGTTTTGGGAGTTCAAATCTTGGCACAACGGTATCTTCTTCCTTATAAATCGAATTTGCTTTGACGGCTTCGGCTACGGATCGACGCATTTTCCAGAGGGCATTTTTTTGGTCTTCGGTATCGGCAAAAAGCACCTCGTCTATTTGAAAATTTTCGACAACTGCCAATATTTTTTC
>JAYTNQ010000081.1:0-1852 GCA_043748255.1 Bacteroidota bacterium | reverse complement strand
CAGCACCTACGGTTTCAAGATGCGAAGGATTTGGTGCCAAATTGATATTAATATGTTTGCCCGAACGGGTTTTGCGGTCAGAGGTCAAGCCTAAATGATATTTGACATCGCCATCAAAATATTCTTGGTCATAATCTTTTCCGTCAAATTCTGAAAAAATATCTTGGGTAGATTTTCTAAAAATATTAGCCAAAACATTGAGTCTTCCACGATGCGCCATTCCCATCACAAATTGTTCGACACCTTTGTCTGCAGCAGCTTCAATTAATGCGTCAATTGCTGGAATGATAGACTCGCCACCCTCGAGCGAAAATCGTTTTTGCCCTACATATTTTGTGTGTAAAAAATTTTCAAATGATACGGCTTCATTGAGTTTTTCGAGAATAATTTTCTTTTGATTGTTGTCAAAATTGGGTTGGTTGTCGTTGTTGTTTAGCTTGTTTTGAACCCATTGAATCAGCTCAGGATTTCGCATATACATATATTCGATACCAATATGCTGACAATAGACACGATCGAGGTGTGCTATGATTTCTTGAAGCGATTTGGGTTGTTGTCCTAATATTTTGGCTGCATCAAAAACGGTGTTTAAATCATCGTTGGACAGCCCAAAATTTTCTAATTCCAAGGTTGGAAAATAATTTCGTCGTTCTCGAACGGGGTTTGTTTGTGTAAACAAATGACCGCGTGTTCGATAACCATCTATCAATTTTAAGACATTAAATTCTTTTTGTAATTTTGACGAAACCAATTGACTATCTGCATTTTGAGAAGCGAAATTTGCCAATTGATCTACCGCATTTTGTTCGTTGTAGGTGGTCATTCCAAAATCGAAACCCTGAAAAAAACTGCGCCAAGAAGGCTCGATGCTATCTGGATTTTGAAGATATTGATCGTATAAATCGGCAAAAAACTCGGTGTGTGCTGCGTTTAAAAAGGAAAAACTATCCATAAATATGTTGTAAAACTGTTTTTTAAATATTTGAAAAGTGATGCAGATTTGTTTGTTTGTCCTAAAACCAAAGCATTACTTGCTATTTTATTTTTATTTTTTAAATTAAAACCTAAATATCCTGCAAAAATACATTTTTTGCATGAATTATTTTAATTTTATGAACGTGGTTTTTTAATTTTCAAAAATAGAATCATTTGCTTATTGAATAAGCGATTTGAACAAAGATTTGGACAAAAAATAATTCATTCTACCAAGCGAAAATTTCACAAAATATAGATTTTGTAAATGTGGTTAAATTTTATATATTTATCCCAAAATTATAGCAACTTCACTTATGACATTAAAAGTTATTTCTTATAGCAAAACCTACCTGTTTTTGGTTTCATTTTTGTTAATTACTACGGCTGTTTTTTCGCAAAAAAAAGCAATTCCGACCGCACAAACTGATTTTTGGAAACACGTTCAATTTGGCGGTGGATTTGGTCTAAATATCGGCAATGGCATCACAAATATCAGTTTTTCGCCAAGTGCTATTTATAATTTCAACGAATATTTTTCGGCCGGAACTGGGCTTCAGGGCACTTATACCCACTCAAATAGAGGTTTTACAACCTATACTTATGGGGTCAATTTGATAGGGCTTGCCAATCCAACACCACAAATTCAGCTTTCGGCAGAGTTAGAGCAACTGCGGGTAAATAGCAGCTATGAAAACGCTACTGTTGCCACTTCCAAAAATGGTTTTTGGAGCACTGGCTTGTTTGTTGGTGGTGGATATCGAACCGGAAATGTAACTATTGGCGCACGATATAATTTGCTCTTCAAAAATGAAGATAACATATATACTGAAGCCTTTATGCCTTTTGTAAGAATTTATTTTTAAAAATAAACATTATT
>JAYTNQ010000080.1:0-1868 GCA_043748255.1 Bacteroidota bacterium | reverse complement strand
CAATGCAACACGCTTTCCTAAAAGATAGATTATCACAAAAACATGGAATTGACATCATAACTCCAAACTTGAAACAACAAAACATTGTTCACGATATTATCTACAACGAATTGGTAAAAGGCATTATCAAAGACGATTCAAGACAAAAATATCTCGAAATAATTGATGATTTGTGCCAAAAAGGTGCCGAAGGAATTGTTTTGGGATGCACCGAAATAATGTTGCTTGTTTCAAAAAACGACACCCAAAACCTGCTTTTTGACACCACCGAAATCCATGCTTTCAAAGCAATTGATTTTGCAAATAGGTGATTTTTGAGGATTTTTCAACCCTTAACATCCAAAATTCAATACAAAATATATTGCCAATTCATTGATTTAGTGTTTCTTTGTAATACAAAATATGTAAAAACACCTATTTATTTTAAACGATGAAAAAAATATCCATTCTTTTTGGGCTAATCCTGCTTGTTTCTTGCAACAAATCTGAAGATCAATATGTTCTCGTAGATTTGTATCCGCATACAAAAGCCACCTTTGGAGCCAATATCGACCTGAATAATTTGGCAAATTATGCCAATCAAACCGTTCCAAATTATATCACAAGAGACAATACTGCTGGAAATGTTATAACAGACAAAGCCGCAACATTGGGGAGAGTGCTTTTTTATGACAAAAATTTATCGTCAACCAATACCATTTCATGTTCAAGTTGTCACCAACAAGAAAACGCTTTTGGCGACACCGCCATTGCAAGCCTTGGCGTAAATGGCACAACAACACGACATGCAATGCGCTTGATCAACACAAGATTTGCAGTCGAACGAAAGTTTTTTTGGGACGAAAGAGCACCAACATTAGAGTTTCAAACCACCCAACCCATTCAAAATCATGGCGAAATGGGTTTTAGTGGCACCAATGGCGATATGCCTATTGCTGGATTGCTCACCAAGCTAAGCACTATTGGCTATTATCAAGAACTGTTTCAATTTGCTTTTGGAAATCAAGAAATTACCGAAAACAAAATCCAATTTGCTCTAGCGCAATTCATCAGAAGTATCCAATCTTTTGACGCCAAATATGATGCCGGCCGACAACAAGTTATGGGCGATTTAGACCCATTTCCCAATTTTTCGACTGCAGAAAATAACGGCAAACTCTTGTTCAATTCCCTTCCGGTATATGACACAACAGGAAATAGAATTTCGGGAGGCTTTGGCTGTTTTCAATGCCACAAAGGACCAGAATTTGACATAGACCCCAACTCCAAAAACAACGGATTAATAGCCACACTCGCCGGGGTAGGCAAAGATTTCAGCAACACCCGCGCACCCTCCCTTCGCGATGTAGTCAAGGCAAACGGCACCACAAATGGCCCTTTGATGCACAGCGGGCAATTTGCTACTATCACTGCCGCAATTGGGCATTATGGCACCATAAACACCCTCACTGGCAACACCAATCTGGATCCAAGACTTACCAATCATGGGCAAGGACAACATTTGGGGCTATCAGCAGCCGAGGTTGCAGATGTAGTCGCATTTTTCAAAACCCTATCTGGAAATCAAGTATATACAGACAAAAAATGGGCTAATCCATTCTTGTAATTTCAAAAAATAAGCAATCCAAAAACTTTCTTTTTTTTTTGGCGCACACCACCCGCTATCACACACCACCCGTCCCGCTGCACGCTATATCTTTTTGGGTTTTCCGAAAAAGAAAACCCAAAAAGGATGCCGCTACATCGGGGCGAGAATAGAGGTGATGGGGTTCAAGACGCTTCTGAAAATCTCAAATCAACTCTTGATTACCTTAAAAGCTTTTGGTTTTATCAAAAGACTATTATTTGGCACTACCGATACAATATAG
>JAYTNQ010000079.1:0-5152 GCA_043748255.1 Bacteroidota bacterium | reverse complement strand
TTGCTATAGCAGCATTTATATTTGCGTCTTTTTTGCCAAAAATTGGTTTGAAAAAATCGATGCTTGTTGCGCTTGCATTGGTTACTATTGTATGTTTTATTATGCCTTTTGCTGATGCTTTTTGGTATTTCAAAATGTTATTTTTTGTTATTGGTGTATCCTTTGCTTTGATAAAAGTTTCGGTGTTTTCGACCATTGGACTGCTAACCGATAACCCGAAAGAGCATGGCAGTTTTATGAACTTTCTCGAAGCAGTTTTTATGTCGGGTGTCATGATAGGTGGTTTTGTTTTTAGTTTTTTTGTAAATGATGCCGATCCAAAATCGCGGGAGTGGTTGACTATTTATTGGATCATTGGAGCACTTTCGTTAGCTGCGTTTTTGCTGTTGTTTTTTACAAAATTGGAAGAGAAAGAAGCCAAAATAGAAAACACTTCGTTAGAAACAGATTTTAAAGATATGATTGGACTGATTGTCAAACCGCTGATTATCGTTTTTATACTTTCTATCTTTTTTTATGTGATGATCGAGCAGAGTTTTTCGACATGGATGCCTACATTTTATAAAGAAATTTTGCATGCACCAACAAGTTTGGCGGTGCAAGCAGCTTCTATTCTTGCGGGCGCAACATTTTTAGGAAGATTGCTTTCAGGCTTTGTTTTGTTAAGAATAAAATGGGTACACTATTTGTCATTTTGTATTGTTGTTATTGCCGCTATAGTATTGGTTGTGATGCCGTTGGCTAAAACAATAACCATTGAAAATACGGAAACAATGACCTGGTCTAACGCTCCATTTGTATTGTATTTGTTGCCCATTATGGGCTTGTTTCTTGCGCCCATTTACCCTACCCTAAACTCTACTATCTTGTCGTCGTTGCCCAAGCATACCCACAGTTCGATGTCTGGATTGATTGTGGTTTTCTCGGCTTTGGGCGGCACTATTGGATCCATTATTACGGGACACGTTTTTGATGCATTTGGGGGTACAACTGCCTTTTATTTTGCATTAATCCCGATTACTTTAATATTTATTTTGCTTTGGACTTTAAATGCTATGCTGTCAAAAAAATGATTCACATAAAACCCAACATTCCGCAAACTATAGCACAATTGCTGCATCAAGAAGATACAGATAACGACAAAAGAATCACGATAGAAGACCAAGGCCCAAAGCGATTTGTTTTGAAAACTGATGGAGAAGACCTTGTGATTGAAGGCACTTATTATTTGTCAAATTTGTTGCAAGAATTGATTTTGGCACAACAAAATAAGCTTGATTTTGTTGAAAAAAAAAACATCTTTGAGCCGCCTGCAGATAGAATTTCGCGCATGATTCAGACCTATTTTTGGGACGGATTAACACGGACTTTAGACGAGGTCGGTTTGGATAAAATGATGGTTGACTCGAAATCAAAAACAACACAACCTATTATATACGTGCCATTTGCCGATGATTTTGCATTGAAATATTATCAAGAATTGGCTTTGACAAAAAATTTAAAAGTAGTGCAACTTCCTGAAAATTTGAGCCCAGAATATGTGAGCAGCATCAATGACCAAGGCGGCATTTTGGCATTGGCATTAAAGACCAAAAACGGCAAAACTATGGGATTACCATTTGCAGTTCCGGGTGGGAGATTTAACGAAATGTATGGTTGGGACAGCTATTTTGAAAACGTAGGTCTTTTGATAGACAAAAAAATAGATTTGGCTACAAGTATGGTCGAAAATTTTGCTTATCAAATCAAGCATTATGGCAAGATTTTGAACGCCAACCGCTCTTATTATTTGACCCGAACACAACCGCCTTTTTTTTCGAGTATGATTCGCGAAGTTTTTGAAAATAGTGCTGAAAAAAATTTGAATTGGCTAGCAGAAAATCTAAAAATTTGTATTACTGAATACGAAACTGTTTGGATGGAAGCAGGCAAAAGATTGACCGCTAATGGTTTGAATCGTTATTTTGCACAAGGTATTGGGCTTCCGCCAGAAACCGAAGTGGGTCACTATGATGATATTTTGTTTGGCTATGCACAAGCAGCTCAAATGAGTATTTCAGATTATGAAAAAGGTTATTATGAACGGCGGATTCCAAATTTGGAGCTTGACGCCTATTTTGTGCATGATCGCAGCGTTCGCGAGAGTGGTCATGACACGAGCTATCGGCTTGAAGGGATATGTGCCTCGTTGAATATAGTCGAGTTGAATGCAATGTTGTTCAAATACGAAACAGATTTTGCGTATATAATAAATCATTATTTTGACGATAACTTTGATTTTGAAGGCAAAACATATCGTGCGGCTTATTGGATCAAAAAATCCAAAACCCGTCAAGAATTGGTCGATCGACTGCTTTGGAACGAAGTGGAAGGCTGTTTTTTTGATTATAATTTTGTTGACAAAAAACCTGTTGTTTTTTTGTCTGCTACTTGTTTTTTTCCGCTTTGGGCAAAAATGGCAACGAAAGAGCAGGCAGACATCATGATTGCAAAACATTTGCCAAGATTATGTTTTTTGGGAGGCATTGCGGGTTGTTCTGAAGAGGCCTTGGCTGGGATAGATGCGCAAAAAATGCAGCGTCAGTGGGATTTTCCGTATGGTTGGCCACCGCATCAAATGATTATTTGGCAGGGTTTGCAGCATTATGGATACTATGATTTGACACAAGAATTGGTGTATCGTTGGCTTTGGATGATTGCAAAAAACGCAAGTGATTATAATGGTACGGTTCCCGAAAAATTTGATGTTGTGCTGGCTTCACACAAGGTTTTTGCAGAATATGGCAATCAAGGTACTGATTTTGAATATATTACAAAAGAAGGTTTTGGCTGGATGAATGCTTCATTTCAATTTGGAATGCAGATTTTGAAAGCAGATTTGAAGGTATCTTTGAATGCGTTGTTGCATCCTGATGGGGTTTTTGGGGTTAAAAATCATGTGTAGTGCAAATCAACAAAAAAGATGAGCAAACTGCTCTTGACTTTTTATTTTTGTGTTGATGAATTTCAAATTTTTATAGAAAAACATCTTGCAGCGGCGTTTTTGCGTGAGGGCGTAGGCGGAGCTCTCCCGATTTTTCTTCGGGAAGCGGGAGCCGGAGACCGACCCGCAAGGGGCACGCCCAAAAAGAAATAAAAATGGACTGATTTTGTTTTTTTGATATTTATTTGATTATTTTTGCGTTTTAATTTGATTTTAATTTATGAGAACGATACAGTTTAGAGAGGCGATTTGTGAGGCTATGAGTGAGGAAATGCGTCTTGATGCGTCTATATATTTGATGGGCGAAGAGGTTGCAGAATATAATGGTGCTTATAAGGCATCGAAGGGAATGCTTGCCGAGTTTGGAGCAAAGCGGGTGATTGACACGCCTATTGCCGAGCTTGGATTTGCGGGTATTGCCGTTGGCTCGACCATGAATGGTTGTAGGCCGATTGTGGAGTATATGACCTTTAATTTTGCGTTGGTAGGTATAGATCAAATTATTAATAATGCGGCCAAAATGCGTCAGATGAGTGCGGGTCAGTTTCCGATGCCTATGGTTTTTCGGGGGCCTACTGCGTCTGCAGGGCAGTTGGGAGCTACTCATTCTCAAGCTTTTGAGAATTGGTTTGCGAACACGCCTGGGTTGAAAGTGGTTGTTCCGAGTACGGTTTATGATGCAAAAGGTTTGTTGAAGGCTGCCATTCGTGATAATGATCCTGTAATTTTTATGGAGTCTGAGCAAATGTATGGTGATAAGGGCGAGGTTCCGGAGGGTGATTATACGATTCCGCTTGGTGTTGCAGATATAAAGCGTGAGGGATCTGACGTGACGATTGTTACGTTTGGAAAAATAATAAAGGAGGCTCATATTGCGGCTGATGAACTGGCCAAAGAAGGTATTTCGTGCGAGATTATCGATTTGAGAACGGTGCGCCCGATGGATTATGATTGTATCATCAAGTCTGTGAAAAAAACCAATAGATTGGTTGTTTTGGAAGAGGCTTGGCCGTTTGCAAGTGTGGCTTCAGAGATTACCTATATAGTTCAGGAGCGTGCTTTTGACTTTTTGGATGCTCCAATACAGCGAATTACAACAGCCGATACCCCGGCACCATATTCGCCAACCTTGCTAAAAGAGTGGTTGCCAAATGCGGGCGATGTTGTAAAGGCGGTAAAAAAAGTGCTTTATAAATAGTTTTAGGATTTGCGGAATTTGTGGTTCCATTTTTTTGTTCGGATAATCGTTTTGCCTTTTTGAAAATGATTTTGGAATAAAACAAAGAAAACGATTTTGAAATTGATTTTTCTTCAAAATGGAGCTATGTTTTTTTTTGTTAAAAAAAAGAAGAAACCCAAGGCCTTGAGCCGTTTATATTATTGATATACAAGTTTTTAGAGATGACATTGAATACAAAATATATATTTTTGCTATTGGTTTTTGCCAATTTTGCGTTTTCGCAAACCAAAGTTAGTGGTATAGTGGTTGACAAAAAAAACCAACCGATTCCGTTTGCAAATGTAGTTTTTAAAAACTCGATTGAGGGAATTTTGACCAATGAAGATGGGCATTTTTATCTTGAGTCTGCCAAAAATTATGGCATACTTGTTGTGGCTTCTGAAGGGTTTTCGGATCGTGAAATTGTGCTAACAAAGGCTGTTAATTATGATTTTAAGATTCAGCTTTCTGAGCGTGAAATCCTCAAAGAAGTTGTGGTTTATAAAGGAAAAACATCCAAAAAAAACAATCCTGCATTGGATATTTTGCGCAAAATATGGGAGCGTCGTCGCAAGAACGGCCTCAAAATGTTTGACCAATATCAAATGGAAAAATATGAAAAAGTAGAGTTTGACATGAACACGATAGATAGTGCGCTGATCAAAAGTAAACTTTTTAAAGGGATGGAATTTATTTTTAAGCAAATAGACACCTCAAAAATCACAGGCAAAACCTATTTGCCCGTTTTTATAAACGAAGCCATATCAGATGTTTATGGCGACAACAAGACCGGAAAAATTAAAGAGATTTTGAAAGGCAACAAAAACTCTGGGCTCAATAATAATGATGGTGTAAACACTTTTATCAATGATTTGTATTCAACTTATGATATTTATAACAACTACATCACTTTTTTTGACAAAAATTTTACAAGCCCACTCTCCCGAACC
>JAYTNQ010000078.1:0-1873 GCA_043748255.1 Bacteroidota bacterium | reverse complement strand
AAAAAACTACATATTGCGGCGGTACTGTCCGCCTACTTCAAATAGGGCGGAGGTGAGCTGCCCGAGGGTGCAAATTTTGGTGGCTTGCATGAGATGTTCAAAAATATTTTGGTTTTTGATGGCGGCTTCTTGTAGGTTTTTGAGTTGTTGTGGTACGTTTTGGGCTTGTGCTTGTTGTAGATTTTGGAGCATTTTGATTTGGTATTTTTTTTCGGTTTCGGTGGCTCTAATCACTTCGGCTGGAATGATTGTGGGCGATCCTTTGCTGCTCAAAAAGGTGTTTACGCCAATGATTGGAAATTCGCCGGTGTGTTTTAGGGTTTCATAATAGAGGCTTTCTTCTTGAATTTTGCTGCGTTGGTACATGGTTTCCATCGCGCCAAGCACGCCGCCTCGTTCTGTGATTCGGTCAAATTCTTGCATGACGGCTTTTTCGACCAGGTCTGTCAATTCGTCGATGATATAGGCGCCTTGTATCGGGTTTTCGTTTTTGGATAGCCCCAATTCTTTGTTGATAATCAGTTGTATGGCCATAGCGCGGCGCACAGATTCTTCGGTTGGTGTGGTGATGGCTTCGTCATAAGCATTGGTATGCAGCGAGTTGCAATTATCGTTTATGGCATACAGTGCTTGCAGGGTTGTTCTAATATCGTTGAAATCGATTTCTTGTGCGTGTAGTGACCTACCCGAGGTTTGAATGTGGTATTTGAGCATTTGTGCTCTTGCATTGGCACCATATTTGTGCTTGAGTGCTTTGGCCCAAATTTTGCGTGCTACGCGACCAATCACGGCATATTCTGGATCGATTCCGTTTGAAAAAAAGAAGGACAAATTGGGTCCAAAATCGTCGATATTCATGCCTCGGCTCAAATAATATTCGATATAGGTAAAGCCGTTTGATAGCGTAAAAGCGAGTTGTGTGATTGGATTGGCTCCGGCTTCTGCAATGTGGTAGCCCGAGATAGATACCGAATAAAAGTTTCGGATATTGTTTTGTATAAAATATTCTTGCACATCGCCCATGAGTCTTAGTGCAAATTCTGTCGAAAAAATGCAGGTGTTTTGGGCTTGGTCTTCTTTGAGAATATCGGCTTGAACCGTGCCTCGCACTTGGGTTAAGGTATTGATTTTGATTTTGTTGTAAACATCTGCTGGCAATACTTGGTCACCCGTAATTCCTAAAAGGAGCAGCCCCAATCCGTTGTTGCCTTCGGGCAAATGATCTGCGTTATAGCGTGGTCTTTCTATTTGGTTTTGGTCATAAATTTCAAAAAGTTTTTGTTCGACTTGCTTTTCTAATTGGTGTTTTTTGATATACAATTCGCATTGTTGGTCTATGGCAGCGTTCAAAAAAAAGCCCAAAAGCATAGGGGCAGGGCCATTGATGGTCATGGATACAGAGGTTGTTTGGTGCATCAAATCGAAGCCCGAATATAGTTTTTTGGCATCGTCCAAACAGCAAATTGATACGCCAGCATTTCCAATTTTGCCATAAATATCAGGGCGCAAGTCGGGATCATTTCCATACAAAGTGACACTATCAAAAGCGGTTGACAATCTTTTGGCGGGTAGCCCTGCGCTTACATAGTGAAAGCGCTTGTTGGTGCGCTCGGGGCCGCCTTCGCCGGCAAACATTCGTGAGGGGTCTTCGCCTTCGCGCTTAAATGGGTATAATCCGGCGGTGAACGGAAAGGCTCCAGGCACGTTTTCTTGAAGATTCCAACCCAAAATTTCGCCCCATGCTTCTATTTTTGGCAAGGCAATTTTTGGTATTTGGGAGTGTGATAAACTTTGGGTGTGGGTGGCAATTTTAATTTCTTTGTCTCGAACTTTAAAACTGTATGTTGGGTTTTTGTAGCGTTGGCATTTTTCT
>JAYTNQ010000077.1:0-5177 GCA_043748255.1 Bacteroidota bacterium | reverse complement strand
CTTTGACACCAACCACCGAGCTCATGTTTATTATCGAGCCAGATCGTTGTTTTAGAAATGTTTTTTGAATGGCTTTGGTCATATTAAAAACAGATTTCAGATTTACATTGATAATGTTGTCAAAATCGGCTTCGGGCATTCGCATAAGCAGGTTGTCTTTTGTAATTCCGGCGTTATTGATCAAAATATCTATGTTTCCAAAATCGTTCAAAACGGCGTCAATCAAGTTTTGTGCTTCTTCAAAGTGTGCAGCATTTGATTGATATCCTTTGGCTTTTATGCCCAAAAGGTTAAGCTCGTTTTCTAATGAGATGGCAGACGCTACAGAAGCACTATATGTAAAAGCCACATTTGCACCGTGTTGCGCAAAAACTTCGGCAATTCCTTTTCCAATTCCGCGGCTTGCGCCAGTGATAATGACTGTTTTTCCTTGAAGTAATTTCATAATGAAAATTTGTATTGTTTTTGAAATTTTAAAAGCCAAATATAACACTATTTTAGGTTTGAAAAAAATTGATTTTTTGATTCTATTATAATAATCAATCGAAGCTACATTTTTTTAGTTTTATTTGATATTCCATAAAAAAAACCTTGCATTGGCAAGGCTCTTTTTTGGTTTTAAAATAAAAAAAATGATTAATAAACTACTTTTTTGGTTATAAACGTTTGGTTATCCAAAAATATTTTGACTATCAAAACCTGTTCTTGGGCTTTTAGATTTTTTAATATAATTTGATTTTGATTTATATAATTTTGCTCATAAATAAGCCTTCCTCGAATATCATATACCTTCAAATTTTCCATTTTTGAAAGCCCTGTTTGAATGTGTAATTCATGATTTTGAGCAAAAATGATGGCGTTTTTGGGATCAAAAGTATTTGAAGCCGAAAGTGGATTGCTGGAATAAATAATTTCAAATCTATCATTAAATGTGCCTTCTGCGGTCGAAAATGAATAATTTGTCAATTTAAGATTGGTTTCAGATCCTGTAAAATGGTCTTTTAAAAAAATGTCTTGATTATCATTGAAAAGCCCCTCTAGATGATCAATTTCGATACTGTAATTTCCGGCTATTGCTGCTTTGAATCCCAAATTTATAATATCTGAATTCAAGAAAGGTAGCCCTTTGGCTTGTATTACAAAATCTTCATTGTCTATACGGCTATAAATTGCAGTTGTTGGGTTGCCAAAAATTTTGCCGTCAAAAGCAACATCAATTCCTTGAGTAGCATTTGACATATATCCAATTAAAATTTGGTTAAAAGTAGTTGTTGGACTATTTAGATTTAGCCAAAATCGATTTTTATCAGTTATGCTTTTATAAAATTGGTTCTCATTGTTTCCTATTCTCATTTCGTTTGAAAAAATAGCGTTGCGGGTTGTAGCGGTTTCAAACATAAACCCTTGCCCGGTTTGAATTTTACCATTTGGCTGTGGTCCTCCGGCGGTTGCTGCAACGCTTCCTGCGGTTGTAAATGTTGCATAATTGCTAATTCCTGCCCCTTGTGATTGGTGTGTCCAAAAATAAATTGTCCCTGGATTTGTGGTTAAAAATGCTAATGCGTCGATGGTCGAAGGATATGGATTGCCCAATAAATTATATCCTTTTCCAACACCCGAATTTGTAACAGGAATTGAAATATCGCCTGAATTTGGTTTTCCAAAAAATTGATTATTTACAACAACTTGTGTACCGTTTGTAGGCAAAAAATTGGAAGCTCGAATAGAATAACCTTTGGCGGTTTCAAAAACATTTGAACTTGGAACAATCGATAAAAAAGCATTCGAATTTTCGTCAAAGGTATAAAAGCGATTTGTTAGGGTTTGAGGCGAGAAAGACAACAAATTCTGTAACGCCACTGGGCTAGACCAAAACAAATAATCTAACCTTCGCATTGATGCTTCTCGCTTTGAAATGATTTCTCCAACATTATTATTTGCAACTCCTGTTTGTAATAAATTTGAATTGTTTGAAAAGTTCAAATTGGCAGTAGGGGCAACCCTAACAGGTCCCGAAACATAAAAATCATAGCCAGAAGGAACATTTACTACGGCACTGTTTGAAACCTCCAAAGTGCAGGCTTCGAGATCTATCGGCTCTGAATAATTGCCTGCAATAATGGCTTTTGAACCCGCTGTTGGAGTTCCGTTGCTCCAATTGGACCCGTTCCAAGTTGTAGTGTTTCCAACAATAATAGTTATAGTTGTATTTGAAGTTGCATATTGACCCGGATTTGGATTAAAAGTATAAGTTGTAGTTGCCAAATTATTTAACGCTGGCGACCATGTACCCACTATATTGTTGTTTGATGTTGTTTGTAATGGCATTATCGCTTCGCCATTACAGGCATCAGACACTTGTGAAAATATTGGATTTACCAAAACGCTAATGTTTTGAGAAATCGCCGTGCTGTATTTTCCTGAACTTGTTTTGGCTCTAAAATTTAATTGATGAACCCCAGGTGTAATGGCACTTATGTCCAAATTTATGGGATCTGTCAATAGGTTTGTTGGTGTGATGGCAACCGATTTTTTTGTTGCATAATTCGAATCAAACCAATATTCATATCCCGAAATCAAACTTTGAGCTACAAAATAACTGCTCGTCACGACACTCCATTTTCCTGATTGATCTTTCATCCTAAAACTAAAGGTGTGAAGTTTTTCATCAAGATTTGAAGTCAAAATATTTTGATCGATAAATACCGTATTATTTGACGAAAAAGTAAGCTGCTGTCTATTATTAAAATTAGAATCTATCCAATATTCTGCATAGCTTAATTGAGAACCAGCCGTGCTTTTAAAAAAATATTCTGTAGAAACGATACTCCATTTTCCAGAAGTGTCTCTAAATCTGAAGTTTAGCTTGTGCAGCCCATATCCCACATTTGCTGTATTTAGATTTGACGTCAAAATATAGCTTTGATCTTCTATCAATGTTGCGGTAGATTGATGGGCAAAATCGTTGTCAATCCAATACTGAAAAGTGTTCACTTTTAGATTAAATCTTGACAAAAATTGTTCGGAAGTTACGATACTCCATTTTCCGTCAGAATTTTTGGCTCGAAAATTTATATTGTGTAAACCGGGGGCTAAAGTACTACTATTTGAAAAAAAAGTATTCAAATCTAACTCGGTTTGACCTGAGAAATTGACCAAAGTTTGATTTGCAAAATTGGTATCATACCAATACTGATAGCCAACAATATTTTGGGCAACTGTTTTCTGAAAGATTCCAAGAAAAAGTAAAAAAATAAATAGCTGTTTCATGTTTTTAATTTTAAATTATTCATAAAAATTAATTTTTAACTTTGAAATTATGATAGTGCTTATCGGTTTCTAAGCAATCGTTATTCTTGAGTTTTAAATCAAAAATTAATTTTGTGCAGAAACTTTTATTTGAACAGGCAAATTGCCACTACCATCTGTTGTGCTTCCAATACTTTTGAAAAAAATATGAGGATTGCTCGGAATTGCGCCTTCTTTCCACGGAGTACTACCCCCATAAATGCCAATATCCATGCCGTTATCTCCTGCATTATGTGCTGCCGAAGTAGGTTTTATATGATAATCTAAAGTTGGGTCAAAAGTATAAATGCTTGAATTTACAAAAGTATCTGCAACTACAATACTGAAAATATTATTAAATTCAGTACAAAATGGCTTTCCATTAGCCAATTGTCCCGACAATGCGTCTGTTGCATTGTTTAAATAAAGTACATTTTCAGAAATATACGATACATCCGGGCTAAATCCTTGACCTCCAATCACATTATTTTTGATAACCGAATTTTTGATGTTGTACAAACAATAGTTTGTGGCACTATACTTTGAAATAATACAATTTTTGACCACAGAGTGATTCATAGAGTGAATACTATTTATGAATGAATTTGAAATAGTATTATTTTCGCCAAAGCCGCTCGGAGAACTCCCAAAATATATATACTCTCTCACAACAGAATTTTTTACAAAACAATTATTCCAAGTCCAAGCATAGCCTTCATAGAAAGGCATTGTTTTGTTAAAATTTATATATGAAAATGTAATAGAATCAACGGTACCATAATTTTTAAAATTTCCGGTCAAATAAAAACCTTCAAAAGAACTGCCATTTGAATTACTATCCAAAACAATATCACCTGAAATTCTAGTTGCTCCAGTGGTTATTGATGCATTAATGTCAAAACCGGCACCCACAAAATGAATTTCTTTGCTGATAGTAGCCCCTAAAGTAAAATCTCCAGCCGGAAGATATATATAATCTCCTACTGAAGCCGCATTATAGGCCGAAGTCAAGTCTGAATATGGCGAACAAGTATTTCCAGACGCATTACAAACCATAAACGGAGCTTGTTGTGCCATACTAAAATTTCCTATTAATAGGATAATTACTAAAAAAAAATAATTTGATTTCATAATGTTTGGTTTTAATTATTAAAATTTTAAAAAAAGTTGTGCAAATGCTATGCTTAGTTGCAATTACTTTTTGCGCCACTTTCAAATACAAAATTAGTGGTTGCTTTTTGTGTCACAATACGAACAAATACGTATATTTGATTTCATAATTAAATATACGTTTTTCAAATCTTTAGAAAATAATTTGGATTTTAGAAAATAATTTTAACATTGTAACCAATAAATAGAATCTAATGCTATATCTTGACTTTTTTTTAAAAATTCAAGTTTTTAAGTACAAAAAAGTTATCGAGAGAGGCAAGCACAAAAAAGTAGTGCTTTAAAACACATTTAGCAAAATAATACCAAAATGTATAGTTCTTTTATATCAAATTAAATAAAAAGATGCGCCAAAACACTTAAATTTGTAGGCAATTAACCTATTTATAAAAAACATGAAAAAGCAATACCTTTTTTTAATATTATTACTTTCAAATCATTTGTTTGCGCATACAATTCCATCCGAGGATCAAATTCTAAAACATTGGAATATTCAAAATGTTTCCCAAATTGTTGAAGGTTCCTTTTCGATGTACAAAAACGGAAATGTGTATATAGAAGATGCGAATCATTTGTTTTTGCATTTTCCAATAAGCTCATTTTCTGCCAAAGATCAAAAATTTATCAATGAGAAAATTACTGCAATTGATAGATTGAACACTTCATTTGGTAGTAAAAACAGTGTAGATTTAAGCTCGATTTTGTATCAAAAATTCGGA
>JAYTNQ010000076.1:0-28204 GCA_043748255.1 Bacteroidota bacterium | reverse complement strand
TGATTGCGGTGTTCAAAAGTCCTTTTGCGTCTATTGGAAAGGCGGGATAAACTACTTTGAGGCCCGGAGTTTTGGTAAACCAGGCTTCGTTTGTTTGTGAGTGAAATGGACCTGCCTGTGTACCGCCACCACAGGGCATTCTCACCACTACATCAGCATTTTCGAGCCATCGATAGTGAGATTTTGCCAACAAATTTACGATTGGATTGAATCCCGTCGAAACAAAATCTGCAAATTGCATTTCGACAATGGCCTTGTGTTTGTTGATAGACAATCCCATTGCTGCAGACACGATGGCGCTTTCGCAAATCGGAGTGTTGCGAACGCGGTCTTTTCCAAATTGTGCCACAAATCCGTCGGTTATCTTGAAGGCACCACCATATTCTGCAATATCTTGACCCATAATTACCAAGTTGTGGTGTCGCTCCATCGATTGTCGCAAACTGCTTGAAATAGCGTCTATGAAACGAATTTTTTCTATTTTTTTATTTTGTTCAAATATCTCAAAATCATATTGTTGATAGACATCATTTAATTCTATACTTAAATCTGCTATAATTTCGGGCTCTTCTTGAACGAGTGCCCAATTTTGATCTATTTCTGTTTTTATTTCTGCTACAAACTGTTCATTTTCTTCTATTGAAATTACGGCGGTAGCAAGCAAATAGTTTTTAAAATTTTCAACAGGATCTTTGGCAGCCCAATGATCCATGAGTTCTTGCGGCACATATTTGGTTCCGCTCGCCTCCTCGTGACCTCGCATTCTGAAGGTCAAAAACTCTAATAAAACAGGGCGTGGATTGTGTACCAAACTCGCTTTTAGATCTGTTATAAGATTAAAAACTTCCAGAATATTATTGCCATCCACAATATGACTCTCTATGCCATATCCAATGCCCTTATCTGCAAGATTTTGACATCTATATTGTTCATTTGTGGGAGTCGAAAGCCCATAACCATTATTTTCTATCACAAAAAGTACAGGCAAATCCCACACGGCAGCAATATTGAGTGCCTCGTGAAAATCGCCTTCAGATGTGGCGCCTTCGCCAGTAAAAACGGCAGTTATTTTATTGTTTTTTTGAAGTTTGTTGGCCAGCGCAATGCCATCTGCAATGCCCAATTGTGGTCCAAGATGCGAAATCATTCCAACGATATGAAACTCTTGTGTGCCAAAATGAAAACTGCGATCACGCCCTTTTGTAAACCCATTTGCTTTGCCCTGCCATTGCGAAAAAAGTCTGTAAAGAGGTATGTTTCGCCCGGTAAAAACACCCAAATTACGGTGCATCGGCAATATATATTCGTCATGATCCAGTGCCGCAGTGATGCCCACCGCAATAGCCTCTTGCCCAATGCCCGAAAACCATTTTGAAACCTTGCCTTGTCGAATCAAAATGAGCATTTTTTCTTCTATCAACCTTGGTTTCAAGAGTTTTTTATACAAATCAATAAGTTGTGTGTTTGACCAATTTTTGCGTTCAAAATTCATTTTAATTTTTTTGCAAAATTACTAAAAAATAGCACTTCAAAACAAAATGAAGTTGCTTTTTTTGGATCACACTTCAGTCTTTCTCAAAACCACTCGTCCCGCCTCACGCTATATCTTTTATTTTCTGAAAAAGAAAAAAAAAGGATGCCGCTGCGTCGGGGATATAAAAGACCAAAAATCTTCTTAAAACGTCTTTTAAATAATCAAAATCAGCATAAATTTTTTATAAATTGACCATATTATAAACAAAATTAAAATCTAAAGCAATTTACAAAAAAGCATCCAAAAAATCTAAAATAGTATTTTCAAATTTTTTCACTCATTTTGCCAAAATAACTCCATTTTTTATGCTATTTTTAGTTTTTTATAGCCTTTAGCTTCATAAGATATTGGTTATAATAGCAAAAGCAATTAATATTTTTATTTGACAATTTCAGATTAAGACCCTACAAAAATCGCTTTTCGTTTTTCTAAAAATGCAGTCGTCCCTTCCTTAAAATCTATCGTTTCAAAACAGTTGCCAAAGGCTTCGATCTCGGTTTGAAATCCATTTTTATCAAATTCAAAGTTAGCGTTAATGGCTTTGATTGCTTGCGATATTGCAATAGGAGCATTTTTTATAATGCGTTCTGCAAGTTGTTCGCAAAAAGAATAAAGCTCTGTTTGTGGCACTACATGATTCACCAATCCAGACCTAAAAGCATCAGCTGCAGTGATCATCCCAGCAGTCATAATCATCTCCATAGCTCGTCCTTTGCCAATTAATTGCGGTAGTCGCTGTGTACCTCCATAACCCGGAATTAGCCCAAGCGAAGTTTCAGGCAAACCCATTTTGGCATTTTCTGAAGCCACTCGAAAATGGCAAGCCATTGCAAGCTCCAGTCCTCCGCCAAGGGCAAATCCGTTGATGACGGCAATCACTGGTTTTGTAAAATTTTCGATAAAATCAAACAAAAGAGCTTGTCCTTGAGCTGCCAATTCAGCCCCTTCTGCTCCAGAAAAATCTGCAAATTCCGCAATGTCAGCTCCTGCAACAAATGCCTTTTCGCCAGAGCCTGTGATCAAAACAACACGGATATCAGTATCAATTTGTAGATTTTGCAAACAACTATGAAGGTCAAAAATTGTGGCTTTGTTAAGCGCATTCAATTTTGTTGGGCGATTGATCGTGATGGTTGCTACTTTATTGGAGATTGACACCAAAATATTTTCAAAGTTCATTTAGTTTTTTATTTTAATTAGTGGAAGTGAGACTGTAAAGATAGTACCTTTTTTGATTTGTGTTTCAAACGAGATGGTACCATTATAGTTTTCGATGATGTTTTTGATAATGCCCAAACCTAGCCCCATACCGCTATTTTTGGTTGTAAATTTTGGTTCAAATATGCGCTCGCGATTTTCTATTTCAATGCCAATTCCATTATCGATAACTTTGATCAGCACATGTTCCTTGCGCCTTTTT
This sequence comes from Bacteroidota bacterium, assembly GCA_043748255.1. Taxonomy (GTDB): domain Bacteria; phylum Bacteroidota; class Bacteroidia; order Flavobacteriales; family Flavobacteriaceae; genus Flavobacterium. Next base: position 25,250 of record JAYTNQ010000076.1, on the reverse strand, counting down.
ACCACCACTATTATTGATTTATTTGCTTGAATTTCGGGCAAGGCTTGAATGGCATTTTTGACCAAGTTGGTAATTATTCTTATCAACTGTGTTCGGTCGATTTTTGTAATAATTTCGGTTTCTTCGCTTTGAAATTTGATATAATCTTCATTAAAAATATCCAAAGCCAACTCTACAATATCGACTACATTTAAGGTCTCATTTTGTTGGGCTGGCATCGATGCAAAATTTGAAAATGCAGATGCTACAGCACTCATCGTGTCAATTTGTTGGATCAAGGTTTCTGAATAATCTTTCATTTTTTGTTTGACGTCGGTGGCGTTAGGGTCAAATTTTTGATGAAAACTTTGAACAGTCAAACGCATTGGCGTAAGCGGATTTTTGATTTCGTGAGCGACCTGTTTGGCCATATCTCGCCAGGCCTGCTCGCGTTCACTTTGAGCCAATTTGACGGCACTTTCTTCAAGCGCATCGACCATACCATTATAGGCATTTATCAACAAACTCACCTCGCGATTGCTATCATCCAGTTCAATTTTTTCGTTTTTTTGATTCAAATTAGTTTCGGTAATCTTGTCTGAAATGGCTTTCAAAGATTGTGTTACATAACTTGCCAAAAAATAGGCTAATCCAAATGCTATCAACAGCATAAAAGCATATACTTGACCCAAATGTATCAAAAATTGCTGCAACTCACGGTCATAAAAGCCATCATCTTCTATATATGGTAAATTTAAAATTCCCAAAGGTTTGAATTTCAAATCTTTAATTTCGCTAAACGAAGATCTGTATTTTTTTTCGTCTATTGTTTTAATGTCAACATATCTTTTGTCTATAGAAGTTTGAATTTGTTTCAAAATCACTTGCTCAATTGGTGGAGCCGGGGTGTCAATTGAAAAAGAAGCTTTTGAGGATTTGAGCAACCTTCCTTTCAAACTATAAATATTGATTTGGAGCGAGTGAATGTCTGCCAATTCATGAATTTTGTCTTTAAAAATTAAAGATAAATTTTCTGTTGATAATGGATATGTGGTGGTTGACAAAATATAATTAATATGCTCCTTAATGGCATTTTCTTTACGCTCAATACGCTCTTGATGATAGTTTTTGGCCTCTTTCTTGAATTGATAAATAGAGATTAATGCTATCAAAAGTGAAGCTATCAAGGTCAAAAAAATCATCGACAAGAAAATTCTTGTACGAAGTGAAACCCGTTTTATTTTGATAACATGCAACATTTTAAGTCTTGTTTTTGTGTCTTATTTTTTTATAAAATTGAAAACCAAGCATGATGATGATCGAAAATAAAATCAAACCAAAAGTACCATAAATCCAATTTATGGCACTTTTTACGATTATCAAAAACACAATTGAAAACAGTATTATAGTAGCACCTTCATTCCAAATTCGCATAAAATTGGCACTATAAGTACAACAGTTATTCTGTAATTGTACAAATATTTGATGGCATTTGAAATGATAAACATACAACAAAGCTACAAAACCAAACTTAACTTGCATATAATCCAACGCAATCAAATTCGGATTAAGATGCAAAAGCCAAAATGCAAAAAAACTTGCCAATACCGCCGAAGGCCAGGTGATGATATACCACAATCGATAAGCCATTAATTGATATTGCTTTTGCAAAATTTGCTTTTCCAACATTGGCTTTTGTGCTGCTTCAATTTGATACACAAACAATCGAACAATATAAAAAAGTCCAGAAAACCAAGTGATTACAAAAATTAGATGCAAAGCTTTGATATAATTATACATATTTCAAATGATTTATTTAAGGCAGATTAACAGCCCTTTTTGATTCCGAAAGTTCAAAATCATGTATCCAATCTGCCACAACGGCACACCACTGCGGATCGTCGTTCAAACAAGGAACAGCAAAAAAGTTTTCGCCCCCATTTTCTTTAAATTGATGGTTGGCTTCCATTGCAATTTCTTCTAAGGTTTCTAAACAATCCGAAACAAATGCAGGGGTTACAACGGCCAAATTTTTTATTCCACGAAGTGGCATTTTATTGATTTCTACATCGGTATAAGGCGTGAGCCACTTGTCTCCAGCCAATCGTGATTGAAAGGTTTGACTATATTTTTCGGACGGAATTTTGAGATACTCGGCTACTTTTTTGGTAGTTTCATAACACTGATGACGGTAGCAAAACTCGTGTGCCGATGAGGGGGTGCTGCAACAAAATTCGTCTATTTTGCAGTGAGATTTGGTTACATCTGTCTTCCGAACATGTCGTTTTGGAATGCCGTGATAAGAAAATAAAAGATGGTCATAATTAAATCCTATCAATTGTTTTTGAATATTTTCTGCCAAAACCTTGATATAATCTGGTTTGTTATAAAAGGCCGGCACGGTAGTAAAACTCATTTCTGGAAAATGTTTTTGACGCAATTCTTCGGCCAAAACCAAAATTGTAGTCGTTGAAGCCATAGCATGCTGTGGGTATAACGGAAAAAGCAGGACCTCGGTAACGCCTTTATTGCGCAATTCTTCCAATCCTTTTTGAATAGTGATTGTGCCATAACGCATCGCCAAAGCCACGGGTAATGTTGTCAATGACTGAACCTTTTGGTGCATCCGTTTTGACAAAACAATTAACGGAGACCCCTCGTCCCACCAAATTTTTGCATAAGCTGCGGCAGATTTTTTGGGGCGAGTTTGCAAAATGATGCCACGAACTAGAAGTGCCCGCAACAAAAAAGGCACATCAATTACATATTTATCCATCAAAAACTCGTCCAAATATGGTTTTACGTCTTTGGCAGTGGGGCTTTCCGGCGAGCCCAAGTTTACAAGCAATACTCCTTTCATATTTATTTTTTGTTTGGTCAAAAGTAGTAATTCTTATTTTTTTATTTCTAAAAAGTCAAACTTTTTTATTAAAATTACAAAAGTGAAATTTTCTCAAATACAAACACGAGCATATAATTTTCTATTTTTTCAAAAAAAGCAATATATTTTTCAATCAAATCATTTTGCAAAACTACAATATCAATTTCTTTACTATTTAGTTCAAAATCACCTACATGGATATTTTTTTTAAAACTCAATCCTTTTTGGTTTTTGATCTTAAAAACGGCTTCCTTTGCACCCCAAATTACGGTAAGTTTTTCAGTATAATGGAAACTATTTTGATCCAAAAAACCTTCTTCAAAACCACAAAATTTCTTTGAAATAACAACAATTTTTGATCTAATAAGCTCAATATCAATTCCTATTTTTTGGTTTGAAATTGCAAGTGTTGAATATTCAAACGAATGAGAAATCGAAATATGTTGACCGTTTTTCAAAAAAGGTTTCCCGCTTTTGTCATATTCCAAATCCAAATCCGAAAAACCAATATGCTGTAAAAGTAAACGAACACTCAAAAAACCAAGTTGATGGTCATTGGTTTTCAAATCATTAAGACGCAGCAAGCTAGCCTCGCTCAATTTGGTTTGAAGCATAAAATCGTCAAAAGTTTCGATGATTTTCCAAACATGAATTTGTGTATATGTGTTAAAATCAATCGTTTTAAAAAATGGCATTTATAAAAATATTATTTTTTTTTCTAAACATCGTCATAATCAACCGCCAATATTGCCGACGTAGGAATAGCTTGGCAGGTCAAAATCAAACCTTCAGCAATTTCTGAATCGGTCAAAATTGAATTTTTTTTCATTTCAACAGTTCCTTCTGTAACCCGAGCCAAACAGCTGCTACAAATTCCACCCTGACAAGAATAAGGGGCGTCTAAACCCTGTTTGAGAGCGGCTTCAAGAACCGTTTGCTTTTTTGACATTTCAAAAACGGTACTCTCGCCATCCACCAAAACAGTAACTTTGGCATGGCCGTCAGCAAAATTTGTAGCATTATTTTGCGAAGAAGCTGTCGAAAAAAGCTCAAATTTAATATCTTTTTCCGCAATATTTTTGCCCTTCAAAATGGTCGAAACCAACGTAATCATAGCTTCAGGCCCACACAAAAAACTTTTATCAAAAATCATTTCTTTGTGCTTATTGAACACAAAATTAACCGTCGAATTTTCGATCCTACCAAACAATTCACCATCTATTTTTGCTTCGCTAAAAACATATTGCACAAAAAATCGACCCGTATAATATTGCTGCAAATCCCGAATTTCGTCAAAAAACAGTGTTGATTCTGGAGATTTGTTGCCATAAACGAGCACAAAACTACTTTTAGGTTCACTTTTCAATACCGCTTTGATAATCGAAATAACAGGCGTGATGCCACTACCGGCAACAAATCCTATATAATTTTTTTGACGATCAATTTGAGGATCAAAAACAAATTTCCCTTCGGGGCTGCCCACCTCAACGGTGTCACCGGCTTTAAGATTGCTATTGGCAAAACTCGAAAAAAGACCGTTTTTTACCGCTTTAATAGCAATTCGCAATTCGCCACTCTCTGGAGAAGCACAAATAGAATATGCCCTGCGAATCTCGGCACCATCAAGTGTGAGTTTCAAATTAATATATTGACCCGCCACAAAACGGTAGTTTTCTCGAAGTTCATTTGGAACATTAAAAAGTACCGAAACCGCAGTTGCAGTTTCGCGCTTTACTTCTTTAATTTGCAACTTATAAAATTTTGACATGCGTTTTTTTGGCAAAGATACTCATTGCCTTAATTTTTTGTTGCAAATTCAAAAATAAATCAACCAAAAATTCATTTCTAACTGCCAAATTGTGTCAAATGATGGTCTAAATGCTTATAAAAAAGCAATCCCCATTCGGTCGGATTCATTTTTCCAAAAAACGGATGAATGTCCATTTTGACGGTAGCTTGTCCGTTTTGATGAAAATCACGAACCATTTTGAGCAAATTTTGACGTTCTTTTTCAAAATCACAATCAATGCAAACCACAAATTCTTTTGCGGTGGGTAAATTTTTGTCAAAAGGCAAACCTTTGATAATCAATTTGTTCTTCATCATTTTGCCAAACAACAAACTAATCAAATTGCGTTTTACAACCAATTTTTGCTCCGCTACTTCCAAAGGTTTTTGACAATGCAACAACATTTGAGAAACCGACATTTTGCCCCATTTTCTGTCGGCTGTCGATTTCAAATTTTCCAAACGGATTATGATTTCTTGACAATCAGCAAGGTGAAATAAATTTTTTGCCATATTTTTTTTTTTGTAAAAATAAATAAAAAAAATTAAAAAAAAACACAAATCTAATTTATCGTTTTTTGGCGCAGCACATTTTCTATCTCACACCACTTGTCCTGCTGCACGCTATATCTTTTTGGGTTTTCTGAAAAAGAAAACCCAAAAAGGATGCCGCTGCATCAGGGCGAATTTAGACTTTTTGGGTCAAAAGCTGTAAAACGAAAAATAGCATAATTAGAACAATACTTATGTATCGAAAGCAATAGCATTAATGATACCAAAAACGAATATAAAATGTAATTCATTAAACGTGCAATAATAACCTAATCAAACTATTTTATTTGCCAATACACTTTGATTAATAATATGTTTTGGCTATTTTTGCCGAAATTTTAAAATTTAAACAAAAAATGAGAAAAATTATTTTAACAGTATCAATGATGTTGTTGGTTTTTGGAGCGTTTGCACAAGATGCAGAAAAGGAAACCCTAAAAAGAAACGAAGAGGCTGCCGCCAAAAAGACAGATGATCTGCCAAACGGCTGGAAAAGAGCAGGCAACATTTCGTTTTTGTTCAACCAATCTGCATTTAATAACGAATGGCTTGGTGGAGGAACATCAAATATGGCTGGAAATTTGGGTCTAAACTATGATTTTAACTACAAAATGGATAATGTAGTTTGGGACAACAAATTGATCTTGGCCTACGGAATGACAAAAATTAAGGATGCTCCATCGATCACAAAAACAGACGACCGTATCGAGCTAAATTCACTTTGGGGAAAAAGAGCTTCTGGAAACTGGTATTATTCTGCCTTTGGCAATTTCAAAACACAGATGGATTCTGGTTTTGACAATACTCAAACAGTAAAGCTTTCACACTTTTTTTCACCTGCATATTTGCAAATTGGACCAGGAATGTTGTGGAAAAAATCAAATGATTTGAAAGTAAATATTGCTCCTGCAACTTCTAAATTTATATTTGTTGATGGAGATTTAACAAAATTTGGATCGTCTTATGGTGTAGAACAAGGAAAAACTTCAAGATTTGAATTTGGAGCAAGTTTATCTGGATATTACAAAATTAACCTAATGGAAAATATTTCAATGGAAAATATGGTAGCTTTTTATTCCAATTATCTTGATATGCCAAAAAATGTTGATGTAGATTATCAAATGAATTTGGTGATGAAAATCAACAAATATATGTCGGCAAATATCTCTATGCAAGCTATTTATGATGATAATGCTATAGCAAGAGTTCAAGTTAGAGAATTATTTGGTTTGGGTATAAACTACGGTTTCTAAAAAAAACAATTTTACTTTAAAAATCCAAATTTCGATTGATTGAAATTTGGATTTTTTTTTGTAAAATTTGAATTTTATTCTCGTCTTTTGACCCAAAAAGATATTGCATGTAGCAGGAATGTTGGTGTTAGATTATAGAAATAAGCGCCAAAAAAAATAGATTAATATTTTAAACCTTGATTGTTTTTAAAAATATTTTCTATGTCAAAATGCCCTCAAATACAACAGCTCGATGAGGTTTTAACAAATCTCTAATCAAGAGCATATAAGTTTCGGCAACTATCAAATAGGCAATAGAGTGAAGTTCGTTTTGAATTTCAAAACCTGTTTTGACTTTTCCAAAATCTTGTGCTTTCAAAAAATCTTTCAAATGTATTTCGTGGTGTTCGGCAGTTTTTTGGCTATATAATCCGCGAAAATCCCATATTAATTTTATAATTCTCATTGTCAATATATTAAAATAATTCTGATTCGTTCCATTCTAAAACTTCGCCCGCTTTTAATCCATCCAAAACAACTGTGCCAATCCTCACCCGCACCAATCTCAATGTTGGAAATCCAACTGCGGCAGTCATTTTTCTGATTTGTCGAAATTTGCCTTCGATTACTGTAATAGACAACCAAGAAGTTGGTCCATGACGATCGTCTCTAATTTTTTTGGCTCGCAAGCCAAAGTCAGGTATAACTTCCAAAATGTGGGCTTGGCAAGGTTTTGTGTTATATTTTGTGCCGCCAAAACCTATTATGACACCTTTTTTTAGTTGGTCAACTGCAAATGATGTTATCACACCATCTACTTGAACATAATATTCTTTGTCAACGGTTTTGCTTCGCACAGCCTCACTGATTTTGCCATCTGTTGTGAGCATCAATAAGCCTTCGGAGTCTTCGTCGAGTCTGCCAATAGCCATGGTACCAAATGGAAAAGCATACAATTCACCCAACAATTTTTTGTTTCTTTTTAGTTCATACACAAATTGGCTTAGATAGCCGTAGGGTTTGAAAAGTTTAAAATGTTGGTGCATAAAAGAACGAAATAGATTAATAATAGCAATAAATAGCTAACAAAATTAGTGTTTTAAATTTTATTTTGGTTTCCAAAATTAGATTATTTCCAAGTTGGTGTTTAAAATAAAACCCTATTTTTGCAAAAAAAAATAAATGCCACAAGAATTGCTTTTTCAGGTTTTGCCTCATATTGCTACAAACGAAAATTTGCTAAAAACATTTGTGTCCAAAAAAATAAATTTGCAAGAATCTGATATACAAAACATTAAAATCTTAAAACGTTCGATAGATGCCCGTCAAAAAATTGTAAAAGTTAATTTGAAAGTTGCAGTTTATAAGAATGATGAAAAAATTTTGAATCAAAAATTTGATTTTCCAGAATATAAAAATGTCGAAAATGCAGCGGAAATTATCATTATTGGAGCTGGACCTGCCGGTTTGTTTGCAGCATTAAAGCTGATTGAACTTGGCTTAAAGCCAATTGTCATTGAGCGGGGCAAAGATGTTCGGGGTCGTCGCCGTGATTTGAAGGCTATCAATGTGGATCATATTGTTGATCCAGATTCCAACTATTGTTTTGGAGAGGGAGGAGCGGGGACTTATTCTGATGGCAAATTATATACTCGTTCCAAAAAACGAGGAGATATTAATAAAATACTTGAAATTTTGGTTGCATTTGGAGCTACAACTGATATTTTGATAGAAGCTCATCCACACATTGGCACCAACAAATTGCCTCAAATTATTCAGGATATGCGCCAAAAAATTTTGGAATGTGGTGGCAAAGTGCTATTTGAAACTAAAGTTGTGGATATTTTGATCAAAAGCAATCAGGTTCAGGGTATAAAAACTCAAAAGGGAGACACTATTTTGGCAAGCAAAATTATTTTGGCAACAGGTCATTCTGCACGAGATATTTTTGAACTTTTGGACCGAAAAAAAATTCTAATAGAAGCCAAGGCTTTTGCGATTGGAGTTCGGGCAGAGCATCCACAGCTTTTGATAGATCGCATTCAATACAGTTGTGATTATCGTGGTGAACACCTTCCGCCTGCGCCATACAGCATCGTAAAACAAGTAAATGGTCGGGGTTTATATTCTTTTTGTATGTGCCCGGGAGGTGTGATTGCGCCTTGTGCTACTAATATGGGCGAGGTGGTAACAAATGGTTGGTCTCCTTCAAAACGGGATCAAGCGACTGCCAATTCTGGAATTGTAATTGAGTTGCAATTAGCAGATTTTAAACCCTTTGCAAAATTTGGTGCTTTGGCCGCCATGGAATTTCAAAGAAGCATCGAGCAAAAGGCATGGGAGTTGGCGGGTCAAACCCAAAAAGTACCTGCGCAACGAATGGTTGATTTTGTGCAGAGCAAAGTTTCGACTTCTATTTCAAAAACTTCTTATGTGCCTGGCACAACGAGTGTAGAAATGGGCGAGGTTTTCCCTGGGTTTTTGACACAAATTTTGCGACAAGGGTTTCACGAATTTGGGAAATCTATGACAGGATATTTGACAAATGAGGCTATTATTCATGCGCCAGAATCTAGAACATCGTCGCCTGTTAGAATTCCGCGAGATGCCGAGAGTTTAGAGCATTTGCAAATTAAAGGGCTGTATCCGTGTGGAGAAGGGGCGGGATATGCAGGCGGGATTATATCTGCTGCTATTGATGGTGAGCAGTGTGCGCTCAAGATATGGGAGAAGTTATCAAGATAGGAAAGCCTTTTTTATGGTTCTAATTGTCAAAAACTATTAAATATTGCTTGTTTTTTTAGTCTTTTAAGTTTTTAAAAAAATAGGTACTGATTTGTTTTTCTGATTTAGAATATCAATTTTGTGTTTATTGAAATAAAAAATAGTAATATCTGTTTGCAGCAACCCAACTTGAAATCGTGGCAGAAGGCAAGCAATAGTTAATGATTTTGGTTGCTTTTGTATGACAATTTGTCTAATATTATTTGCTTGTGGGAGCAATTTGTGTGTGTAATTGTATTAAAAAAATCTGGTTTTTAGGGTCTTTTTTCTTTCTTTAAATTGGTTTTGAAAACTATAAGGTCTCAATTCGCCCCGATTGTAGCGGCATCCTTTTTGGATTTTCTTTTTCAGAAAATCCAAAAAGATATAGCGAAAAGCGGGACAAGTAGTGTGAAATAGGGGGAGTGTGCGCCAAAAAAACAAAAAAAAACCACCTTGCGGCGGTTTAAAATCAATACATTTTCATCTTTTTGTTTGGGTCCTCGGTATGGATACCAAGAAAACTGTATAAGGCACAGAATCTAAAGACGGCAGTGAAAAGCAGGTAAATTCCTATAATTGCGCTTGCGTTTTGGATTAAGTTGTCTTCAAAAAGGTTGGTGCATGCTGCAAAAAGAGAGAAAATTCCTAAAGCAGCTCTAATAAACCGGTCAGGTTTATTTACATTTTTTTTCATGATTTTCCTTGGTTGGTTGGTTGGTTTTGGTTGTTGTTTGTTGATGTTTTTTGTCTTGTAGTTTTTATTCTACATTACAAACATAGTTTTTTTTTTATATAATTTTACTCAAAAACCCAAAAATTTTACATTTTGACGATATTATTTTTCCATTGTAGGATTCCGCCTACCAAATTATATGTTTTTTCAAAACCCATTTGATGCATAATTTGACATGCTTGATTGCTTCGACCTCCTGATTTGCAATATACATAATAGGTTTTGGTTTTGTCCAATTGATCTAATCTGTATATAAAAGCCTGACCTGCATAGATATTGTTGCAAATAGCGCCTTCAATGATGCCTTCTTGGCACTCCTCCGGGGTTCGAACATCAAGAATGAGGGCGTTTTTGTCATTTTGTGAGCCTTGGGCCCAATCAATTTGTGATAGATCCATTTTTTTTTGAGCAAAAGTAAGTTATATTTCCTTAAATTTTATTAACAACAAATTAACAGTCGTTTTTGATGATATTTTAAAGATTTAATTTTATATTTGTAGATACAAATTTTGTACCAACAAATATGAAAATTGAGCAAGTTATCAAAACTACGACAACACTTTCTGAAAGCAAGAAAGCATTGCTAAATTTGGTTTTTACTCAAAATATAGTTTCTGAACGTTTGAATGAAATTTTTAGAAATTTTGAAATTTCGGCAGAGCAGTTTAATGTTTTACGAATTTTGAATGGACAAAAAGGCAAGCCAGCCAATATGTTTTTGATACAAGAGCGAATGCTTGCCAAAACTAGCAACACCACAAGATTGGTTGATAAATTGTTACAAAAAAAATTAGTTACCAGAAACGTTTGTCCGGCAAATAGGCGTAAAATTGAAGTCGAGATTACCACAGAAGGCAAAATACTGCTCACCCAAATGGATCCCAAAATTAACCAAACCGAAGAAATATTTGCATCAAATTTGACCCCATCAGAATTAGCACAATTAAATATCCTTTTAGAAAAATACAGAAACCAATAAATAATCCAAAATGAACAACTTTATAGACTATCAAAACTGGCGCTATGCGACCAAAAAATTTGACACTACCAAAAAAATTGATGCTTTAGATCTTGAATTTCTCAAAGAGTCAATGAGATTAAGTGCCTCATCTTATGGGCTTCAGCCTTACAAAATTTTCATTATCGAAAATCCAGAAATCAGAGCAAAATTGCTACCGGCTGCCTATGGTCAAACACAGATTATAGAAGCTTCTCACTTGATAGTATTTGCTAATCAAACCGAAGTTGACGCACAATATATCGAACAATATTTAAAAAACATAAGCCAAACCCGTTCGATTCCGATAGAAACGCTTAACGATTATGGGGCATTTATGAAAGGCGCTATAGCCAGACAAACGCCAGAACAGACCCAAATTTGGACTTCAAAGCAAGCCTATATCGCCCTCACAAACCTCTTAAATGCTGCTCCGGAACGTGAAATTGATGTAACCCCAATGGAAGGTTTTGATGCGGCACAATTCAACCAAATACTTGACCTCACGAGCCAAAATCTAAATGCAGCCGTAATTGCCGCTATAGGATACCGACATTCCGAGGACAACACACAATATTATAACAAAGTACGCAAACCCAACCACGAATTATTCACAACCCTCTAATAATCAACCCTAAATTTAACAAAAATGAAAAATTTTAAAACCTTCGCAATCGCATTCGTATGCGCAATTTCAACTCTTGGAGCAACAGCCCAAAGTAAAAAAATTGACCCTGCCAAAAGCAGCATCAATTGGCTCGCCAAAAAAGTTACTGGTCAACATTCAGGAACGGTCAACATTCAAAACGGAACTCTCATTTTTAAAAAGAAAAAATTAGCCGGAGGCAGCATCACCGTCGATATGAATACGCTCACCTCAACAGATTTGACTGGTGAATACCAAGGCAAACTCAATGGACACCTCAAATCTGATGACTTTTTTGGTACTGAAAAATTTCCAACTGCAATAATCACATTCAAAAAAATAACCGCCAAAACCGCTGGAATCTATACCATTACCGCCAACCTCACTATCAAAGGTAAAACAAACCCAATCACATTTGATCTTGCCACTACGGCCACTACGGCCTCCACTACGCTTAACATTGACCGCACCAAATATGACATTAAATACGGGTCGGGTAGTTTTTTTGACAACCTTGGTGACAAAGCCATCAACGATGAATTTGAACTTAAAGTTGTGTTACAATTCTAAAATACAATTCCAAAAAGACCCAAAAAGAAATTTTTGGGTTTTTTTTTATGTTGAATTTGAGGAGGCAAAACAGTTATTTTTTCAAATTATATGTAGCAATTGACAAAGGTTCAACAAAATAAAATTTGAATTTTATTTTTAGAAAATCCAATAAATATAGAGCATGCAGTGGTACATTTGTTGGTGACATTTTGGGTACGCCAAAAACATTATTATTTTTCTATCAGTTTTTTAATAAAATTTCGTTTTGTTGTTCGAAATTAAGTTCAGACCTAATACCATCTTTTTTTATTTGATTTGGAGGCGTCGGATTTGCGTGATTTGTGTGCTCCTCCGCTTCTATTTGAATTTTTTGGAGCAACTGTTTCTTCAATTGCAGTTCCGGTATGCCACGGATAAGGGTGGTCTGTTATGGTTTGCACTTCAACGTTGATTAGTTTTTGAATGTCTTTCCAATAGCCATGTTCGTCATTGCTGCAAAATGAGATGGCGATTCCTCCGTTTCCGGCGCGCCCAGTTCTGCCAATTCGGTGAACATAGGTTTCTGGAATGTTTGGAAGATCAAAATTAATCACAAACGGCAATTGGTCTATATCTATGCCACGAGCGGCGATATCTGTGGCGACCAAAACGCCAACTTCTTTGTTTTTGAAGGCGTCAAGCACACGCTGACGGGCATTTTGTGATTTATCTCCATGAATGGCTTCTGCAGCGATTCCGTTTTTGCGAAGGGCTTTTACAACATTGTCAGCGCCGTGTTTTGTACGAGAAAAAACCAAAACATCTGATAGGTTGTCGTTTTTGATCAAATGGTATAGCAGGTTTCGTTTTTCGGTTTTATCAACAAAATATATTTTTTGTTCTACATTTTCTGCTGTTGAAGAAACGGGTGATACCGAGACGGTAGCTGGGTTTTTCAAAAACATTTCGGCCAATTCTCTAATGGCAATCGGCATTGTTGCAGAAAATAGTAGCGTTTGACGATTGTTTGGTGTTAGTTTTACGATTTTTTTGACATCGTTTACAAACCCCATATCGAGCATTTGATCGGCTTCGTCAAGAACTAATGTGTGGAGGTGGTCAAAATCGATAAAGCCTTGTTTGTGCAAGTCTAAGAGTCTTCCTGGTGTTGCTATTAACACGTCTATTCCTCGCCGAAGTGCTTCAACTTGAGGTATTTGTGATACTCCTCCAAAAATTGTTAACTGTGTGAGGTTGGTATATCTTCCGTATTGGTCAAAATTTTGACCAATTTGAACGGCTAATTCTCGGGTGGGTGTAACAACTAATGCTCTAATTTGCTTGCTTTTTTTGGACGAACCTACAATTCGGTGAAGCTGATGTATAATTGGAATTGCAAAAGCGGCCGTTTTTCCGGTACCTGTTTGAGCACATCCAATCAGGTCTCGTCCTTCTAAAACTAATGGTATTGCTTGTTGTTGTATTGGGGTTGGTTCTAAATAGCCTAATTCAAAGACGGCTTTTTGAATACTTTTTGATAACGATAAATCTTCAAATAACATAATTATTGGGTTGTGTACTGCGTACAAATATTTGGCAAATATAGGTTATATATTACATATTGTGGCAAAGTGAATTGTTAATGATAGCGGGTTTGAAGCTTATTTTTGTTTATCTCGAACCAGATTTTTCAAAACTGCCCACTGTTTTAGTGCTTCACGGGCTTCTACAGCTGGATAGCCGAGCATTGTTTTGTGGGCCGGAATATCGCATATAACCCCCGAGCCTGCACCAATAATTGCGCCATCACCAATGGTAACATGGTCTTTGATCGAGGCACTTCCGCCAATGATTACACCGTTTCCAAGGGTTACGGATCCAGCCAATCCACTTTTTCCTGCCATGATACAGAATTTTCCGAGTTTGCAATTGTGTGCAATCTGAACCAAATTGTCTATTTTGCAGCCATCGCCAATGTTTGTTGAGCTAAATTTACCTCTATCTACGCATGTATTTGCGCCAATTTCTACATGATTTCCGATAATTACATTTCCAATTTGAGGAATTTTTACCAATCCTTTTTCTGGATCTGGCCTAAACCCAAATCCGTCTGCTCCAATAGTAGCGTTGGGATGCAAAATGCAATAATCTCCAATTTCAGAACGTTCTCTGATCACTACTCCGGACCAAATTGTGGTATTTTTTCCAATTATGGAGTCATCAAAAACACTTACATTTGCATATATTGTAGTGTCGCATCCAATTTCAACGCGAGGTCCAATGTAGCAGAATGCGCCAATTTTGGCATTTTTTCCAATTGTTGCCGTTGGATCTATCGAGGCAGTTGGATGAATATGGGTTTCAAAATAGGGCAGGGGTGGAGCAAACATTTCTAAAACCAAAGACATGGCCAAATCTGCGTTTTTTACTTTTATAAAAGCCCTATTTTTGCCTGGCTCGATGCTTATATCTTGGTTTACGATGGCAATACTTGAGAGTGAATTTGCCCACAATTTTTCGTATTTTTTGTGACCAATAAACGAAATTTGTGCTGCTGTGGCAAATTCTAACTGTTCTGGAGAATGGATTTTTGCATCGCTTGTACCTACTATTTCGCCCTGCAAAACGGCATTAATTTGTGAAATTGAAAATGATTTTAAAATCATATTTTGTATTATAAATATTTTTAATATCCAACAAATAAAAACTATTTTTTGTTAAAAAGCAATTTTTTAGAAAGTTACTGGATATTTTTTAATAAAAAAAAGATTAAAAAAAAAGATTAAAAAGCTGATATTCATAATGTTTTAAAATTATTGATAAACAATTTTCTAAAAAAATCACTTGAATAAACGCAAATATACGTCGTTATTTTCAGTTTTGCAAGTCTAATTTACTCGAACTTAATTTGACAATTATAAAGCATATTATATTGATTATTAGAAGGATACACTACTATTAGACCATTATTTTTGAAATAAGTTGATTGGTTTCACACAAATGTTTATAAGAGTTGTAATTTATTGATAAATACAATTCTTTGCGCTTTACAGATTTTTGTTAATGGACTAATATACATTACATTGGTTTAAAAGAAAACTTGGTATGGAATTGACAGATCTGATTTGAATTTGTAACAATACAGTATTAATATTTGATGCTTGATGTAGCCAATTAAATTACAGCTCAATTAATTTTTTAGGTTTAAAAAATGATATGTGTTGATTGACAAGGTTAGCATTTACTTTGAGGCAAACATTTTTACATCTTCTTCTGATATTTCGGAATTGCCCAAGATAATCAATCTCTCGACTACATTACGCAGTTCTCTAATGTTTCCTGTCCAATCATAAGCCTTTAGAAGTGTGATTGCTTTTGAAGAGAATTTCTTTATGGCAGTTCCTTGCTCGGCTGCAATTTTCTGGGCAAAATGCAAAATCAACAATGGAATATCATCTCTACGGTCATTTAAGGAGGGTACTTTTATCAATATTACCGCCAATCTGTGATATAAATCTACACGAAATCTTCCTTCTGCAATTTCTACTTTCAAATCCTTGTTGGTTGCCGCTATCACCCGAACATCTATTTTAATGTCTTTATCTGCACCAACTCTAGTAATAATATTTTCTTGCAATGCCCGCAAAACTTTGGCTTGGGCAGAAAGGCTCATATCGCCAATTTCGTCAAGAAAAATAGTCCCTTTGTCTGCAGCCTCAAATTTTCCGGCACGGTCTTTAATGGCAGATGTAAAAGCACCCTTTGTATGTCCAAACAACTCACTTTCAATTAATTCCGAAGGTATCGCAGCGCAATTCACTTCGATCAAAGGATATGCTGCACGTTGACTTTTGTCGTGCAATTGATGCGCAACAAGCTCTTTGCCAGTTCCATTTGGCCCTGTTATTAATACCCTTGCTTCGGTTTGCGCAACTTTTTCAACCATCAATTTGATGTGATTTATGGCTGGACTTTCGCCTATCATTTGGTAGTTTTTGTTGACAATTTTTTTTAAAATTTTGTTTTCTACAACCAATTGTTTTTTGTCTAACGCATTGCGAACAGTGTTCAAAAGCCTATTCAAATCGGGTGGTTTTGAAATATAGTCAAATGCACCAAGGCGCATGGTTTGTATGGCGGTTTCCATATCGCCATGCCCAGAAATCATAACCATTGGAATTTCGGGTTTTATTTTTTTGACGGCCTCAAGCACTTCAACGCCATCCATTTTGGGCATTTTAATATCGCACAAAACCAAATCATAGTCATTGTTTTTGATTTTTTCAAATCCAATCAAACCATCTTCGGCATCTTCAACTTGATATTCACTATTTTCTTCGGTTAAAATTTTTGTTAAAACCCTTCTTATAGAGGCTTCATCCTCAATTATTAATATTTTTTGCATTTTAATATTTTATCCATTTATAGAGTTCTTTGTAACTTGGTTTTTTGCCATACATTAAGATTCCAACTCGATATATTTTGGAGGCAAACCAAACTATAATCAAAAAAGTGCTAAAAAGAATGAGAAGTGAAATTGCAATTTGCCACCATGGAACCCCAAACGGTATACGCATCATCATCACGATTGGCGAGGTTAGCGGCAACATCGAAAAAATGATAGCGATCGTGCCGTGTGGATTGTTAAGTACACTAAAAAAGCCTACATAGACACCCAACATGAGTGGCAAAATAATGGGCATCAAAAATTGCTGCGAATCGGTTTCTGAATCTACCGCCGCCCCAATTGCTGCATAAATGGAGCTGTATAAAAAGTACCCACCTATAAAGTAGAGCAAAAAGCAGGCTATAATTGTTGCAATTGGAAGTGTCAAAAATTCATTAAAATATAATTGTGCATTGTTCAAAAAAGCGGTGTTTTGTCCAGTAATAGCCTGTGAATCAATCGCTGAGGCTGCGCCAAGATGAACCCCAAAATAAACCGATAAAACAAAAAATAATAGCCCTCCAATGCTTGCCCAAATTATAAATTGTAAAATTCCGGCTAACGATGTGCCTATAATTTTGCCCATCATTAAGGTAAACGGTTTGACAGACGAAATAATAATTTCGATTATTCGATTTGTTTTTTCTTCGATTACGCTTCGCATCACCATATTGCCATAAATGATTATAAACATCATTATCAAATAGCCAAATGCACCACCAATTCCAATTTTGATTAAGTTTAGCCCTTTTAGAGTGGTTTCACCAGAAGCTTTTTTGAGATTTAGATTTACTTTTGTAGTCGCTTTTTGTAGCAAAACAGGGTTAATACCCATTTTTTTATAATTATTAGTAGTAATTTTATCGGCTATAATATTTTCAATTTTTGCAACAAAATCTAGATTTGGGCTTTCATTTGAAAGATAATCTACAGATGATTTGAGCTCGCTGATGCTGTCTGTTTTTGGAATCACAAGCAACCCTTCAAGATGGTCGCTCACGATTTGCTCTTGTAGTGTTGTGAGCTTTAGGTTGGACAAATCGATGAATTGGTATTCGTCAAAATTTTTAAAATTTTTAGCCATTTGTCCTGTGGCATCATGAATAGCAATTTGTTTTGAATCGGCTTTCATTGTGGCAAGATAGCCTACAAAAGCGGCTAATCCAACCATCAAAAGCGGACTCAAAAAGGTCATGACAATAAATGATTTGTTGCGAACTTTTGCAACAAATTCTCTTTTTATGATTAAGGATAGTATGCTCATTTTTTGTTGATTTGTATAAATTATCGGCTTACGGTTTGTATAAAAATATCGTTTACGGTGGGTATTTTTTCTACAAAATGGGTAACTTGTCCACTTTTTGTGAGTATAAAAAGAAGCTCGTTTGATGAGGCAGCTCCCAATTGAATTTCGAGTTTGATATCGGCATTTAAGGATCTAAAATTGGCTGGCGAAACCTTGAATTTTTGTGTCAAATCGTGCATTAGTCCTTCAATATTATTGGTCATGATGCCAACTTCAAAGCTATTTGTTCGAAATTGTTTTTTGACATCTTCAAGCCGACCTTCGATGAGTTTGTTTGATTGATGAATTAGGGCAATGTGATCACACAATTCTTCTACGCTTTCCATGCGATGTGTAGAAAAAATAATTGTGGAACCTTGCCTTTGAAGTTCCAAAATTTCGTCTTTGATGATATTGGCATTCACCGGATCGAAGCCCGAAAATGGTTCGTCAAAGATTAATAATTTTGGTTTGTGCAGCACACAAACCACAAATTGGATTTTTTGTGCCATTCCTTTTGAAAGTTCTTGAATTTTTTTGTGCCACCAACCTTGAATTTCTAATTTTTCAAACCAATAATCCAATTGTTTTTTGGCTTCTGTGTGGCTCAATCCTTTGAGTTGTGCCAAATATAGGCATTGCTCGCCTACTTTCATTGATTTGTATAACCCGCGTTCTTCTGGTAGGTAGCCAATTTGTTGAACATGTTTTGGTTGTAGTTTTTCGCCGTCTAACAAAATCTCTCCACTATCGGGCATAGTAATTTGGTTTATGATGCGTATTAGTGAGGTTTTGCCGGCGCCATTTGGACCCAAAAGGCCATAGATACTGCCTTTCGGAACGTTTATAGAAACTTGATTTAGAGCGGTATAGTTGCCGTATTGTTTGACAACATTGTTTACAGATAGTATCGAATTCATTTAAAAAAATTTGTGTAAATGTAAAAAATTTGTGGCTTTATTTGATTTTTTATTAAAAAAAAATAAATCTATTTTGTGATAAA
The DNA here is from genome assembly GCA_043748255.1 of Bacteroidota bacterium. GTDB lineage: Bacteria > Bacteroidota > Bacteroidia > Flavobacteriales > Flavobacteriaceae > Flavobacterium. Next base: position 6,410 of record JAYTNQ010000076.1, on the reverse strand, counting down.
AATATGGGGTTATGTACCAATCTAAAATATTTTATTTTTTTTGTTTTTTTGACAATTTTGATCAATTTTTAAAATTGCATATTTGTTCCCTATCTTGTTCAAAATGAATGCTCACAAACATCTGGTTTTTAAGTTTGCCTATTTACTTGGTGTTTTTTTTAAGGAGTTTTTGAAAACCCTAAAAGTCTAAATTCGCCCCGATGCAAGCGGTATCCTTTTGTTTTTTTCTTTTTCAGAAAAAAGCAAAAGATATAGCGTGCAGCGGGACAGATGGTGTGTGATAGGGGAGGTGTGCGCCAAAAAAGAAGAAAAGGTTTTTTGCATAGTCGTATTTTGAGATCGTGTTTGTGATTTTTGGGCGGATGTTGGTAAAAAAAAGGCTATATTTGCAAAATATTTGAAATTAGACTTATGAACAATATTGTTGCCATTGTTGGAAGACCGAATGTTGGAAAATCAACCCTTTTTAATAGATTAATTCAGCGTCGAGAGGCGATTGTCGATTCGGTATCGGGTGTTACTCGCGATCGAAATTATGGCAAAAGTGAGTGGAATGGCAAAGAATTTTCGGTCATTGATACTGGCGGCTATGTGCGTGGTTCAGACGATATTTTTGAAGCCGAGATTCGCAAACAAGTAGAATTGGCTATCGATGAGGCAGATGTAATTATGTTTGTTGTGGATGTTGAAGAAGGCATTACTCCAATGGATGATGCGGTTGCCAAGCTGTTGCGCAAGGTTTCAAAACCGGTTTTGCTGGCCGTAAACAAGGTTGATAATGCAATGCGCGAAAAAGATGCCCTCGAGTTTTATAACTTGGGTTTGGGCAACTATTATACATTTGCGAGCATTTCTGGAAGTGGTACAGGCGATTTGTTGGATGCTTTGATCGATGCATTTCCTATCAAACCCGAGCCTACACAAGAAGAAATTTTGTTGCCTCGATTTGCGGTTGTTGGGCGACCAAATGCTGGCAAATCTAGTTTCATAAACGCATTGATAGGCAAAGATCGCTATATTGTTACAGATATTGCTGGCACCACACGAGATGCAATTGACACCAAATTTGACCGTTTTGGCTTTGAGTTCAACTTGGTTGACACGGCTGGAATTCGTAGAAAAGCCAAGGTTAAAGAAGATTTAGAATTTTATTCGGTTATGCGTTCGGTTCGAGCCATAGAACATTCGGATATTTGCATTTTGATAATAGACGCCACACGTGGATTTGAAGGTCAAGATCAAAGTATTTTTTGGCTTGCCGAAAAAAACCGAAAAGGGGTTGTGATATTGGTCAACAAATGGGATTTGGTCGAAAAAGACACCATGTCAACTCGAGATTATGAATCCAAAATTCGGGAGGAGTTAATGCCATTTACAGACGTACCGATATTGTTTGTATCTGCACTCACCAAACAGCGGTTGCTCAAGGCATTAGAAGCTACGGTTCAGGTTTTTGAAAACAGAAAACAGCGCATTCCCACTTCAAAATTTAATGATTATATGCTAAAAGTGATCGAAGGCTATCCGCCACCAGCACTAAAAGGCAAATATGTAAAAATAAAATATTGTATGCAACTGCCAACCGCCACGCCGCAATTTGTGTTTTTTGCAAATTTGCCACAGTATGTTAAGGAAGCATACAAACGATTTTTGGAAAATAAAATTCGAGAAAATTGGGACTTTTCTGGTGTTCCAATCGATATTTATATCCGAGAAAAATAATTTTTTTGGTGCACCTCCACCGTTTTTATACACTAATAGTCCCGCTGCACGCTATATCTTTTTGTTTTTTTCTGAAAAAGAAAAAACAAAAAGGATGCCGCTGCATCGGGGCGATTATAGACTTTTAGGGTTTTTAAAACATTTTTAAAAACCCTAAAAGCTATATAAAAGCAGCACATATTAATTTTTTACAAACTTACAATGACTATTCCCATTGTCTGAAATCAGTTTCAAAATATAATTTCCAGTTTTTAGGCTCGAAATATCAATCGAATTCGAATCATTAACTTTTGGAACTGTTAGAACCATTTGACCAACCATATTAAAAATTTGAATCGAACCAACCCCAACAGAAGTCAGTGACCGAAGATTTAAAACCTCATTTGCAGGATTTGGATATAATGAAAAATGTCTTGAAAACTCAAAATCTTTAGTCTTCAATGCGCCAACAACATTGGTCTGCGCTATATTTGTATTGATTGGTGCATTTAAGTCAAAATAAATACAAGCACTATTGCTAATCGTGTCTCCTACAACCAATGAATTTAAGGATTTGATTTTAAAAGCCACAAAACCTTTATTATTTTCATCATCAGTTGGAAGATTGATGTTTTCAAAAATAAACTCCACTATATTGCCCTGACCGAAACGCGTTTCAAAAATAGCACTCCCATTAATAGGAAACAAACTATTGATATCAAAACTGTTTGGATCAATAAAAACCCTTACCACAGTGTTTTTTGCAACTGAATTTGTGTTGTTTTCAAATCGAATTAAATATTGCAGCTCGTTACCCACTTCATTTTCAGAGATTGACGCTCCCTGCAAACAAATTATCTGATTTGGAACAATCGTATCGGTAACAATTTGGGTCGTTTTGTTGGTATTATCCAATGGATTTTCGTCAACTTCACCGTTGATAAATACTGAAAAATCCAAAACATGACCACTATCAACCGAGTGCGAATCTGAAACATCAAACAACTCAAAATAAAGTTCAATCTCTCTTGATTCGAGTGGCTTCAGCTGGTCAAAATTCCAAATTAAATGTTTGCTGGTTTGACCTGTTGTAACTGGATTTGTATCTACGATATCCATAACACTTTGATCAAAAGCAACTCCCAAATTTCCATATTGCGTTTGGTTTCCTTTGTTTTTATAAACAATTTTGTAGTGTAGATTTTCTCCAGGCATAGCGTCATTCATTGGAATCAAATAAATTTCAAGATCATGATGAATTCCGTTTGGGGTAAAACAAAAATTGGCTACTGTTGGCGATACAACATCTGGAAATGTAACAATATCCACCGTAGGATCAACATCAAAATAAGTTGGATTTTCCAGCATTGGTCTAATGTTATAACTACCAGCCTCAAATCCTTGAACAAAGTCACCCGTTTGATCCGCTATAAAAATCTGGCTATTGGTACCATCTGAAATATTATATTTTAAAAACGGATAAGAAGCGTCTAAATAGTCACAACCATTTTTGTCGCTGTCCAAAAGTGTGCTTGCATAAAGCTCAAAAGAATCTGCGCCGGGCTCAAAACTACAATAATCATTAATTTTACAGTTGGCATAACCATAAAACGTAGCCTTTTCTTGAACAAAAGTCCTATCCAAAACATCCGTACAAATATATTTCAATGATGGATTGCCCGAAAAAAACAAATTCGTAAAACGCTGACCGTTTTTTAAAAACAACTCAGTAAGTAGGTTGTTATCACAAATCAAGGTCGTCAAATTTGTATTGGCATTAATATCCAAACTTTTCAATTTATTATTGTTGCATATCAAACTAACTAAAGCCATATTTTGAGAAATATCCAAATCAAAAATAGCGTTATAACTACATTTCAAATTGTACAAAGCCTTATTGTTACTCAAATCCAGAGCGGGCAACAAATTATTATCGCATTCCAAACTAAGCAAATTCACATTTGCTGACAAATCCAGATCAATCAAATAGGAGTTCGTACATTCCAAGGTTCGCAAAGCAATATTACCGCTTAGATCCAAAAAATTTAAGGCTGTATAATTACAAATCAATCTCTCCAAAGCAATATTCTTACTCAAATCTAGGGCAACGACTTCGCTACCACTACAATCAAAAGACCTTAAATTTACAAAAAATTCGATCCCCCTATAATCTTCAATCACATCGCTCAAAACATACAATTTGCCTATATTTTGCGCCTCACTTTGTTGAATTTCGCCATCGTCGTTGGTATCAATTTTTACTTCATTGCCCAACAAGTCAAACGCAATACCATTTTCGCTCGTCGATGATAATAAAAGAGTTTTAAAATATGGATCATCAAATTCTATATTTTGAGCCGATAAAGAGGCCAAACTAAAAATAAATACAATAAAAAGGGTGATTTTTTTCATGATGAAAAGATTTAAAAGTAATAAAAAAAAATGTTTCTTTATCGAAAAAGAAGGTACTATATTGAAAAAATGCGCGCTTTTTCAGACTGCAAATTTACAAAAAAATCCCGTATTCATTGGCTTTATTCTCATAAAATGAGAAATTAACACTACTTTTAACATTCGCAACTTGCGAAGTTAAATTCTTATGAAATTTTTGTTAAAGACTTGCCCAAAACCAAAAATATACAGGTTTTTTGTATCTCTCTCAAAAACAAAATAATAGCACGCAAAGCAAACTTTAAATAAACCAAAATACCAGAAACCAAAATTAACAAAAACCAATACCCATTTTTTGGCGCACAGCATCTGTCTCGCCACACCACCCGTCCCGCTGCACGCTATATCTTTTTTTGGTTTTTTTCAAAAACCAAAAAAAGGATACCGCTACATCGGGGCGATTATAGACTTTTAGGGTTTTGCAAGATGTTATTTGTTGGAGGTTTTTTGTGCTTGATATTATCAATTGTTTTGTATTTGTGGTAAGTGATTAACCGAAGTTTAATCTTTCCAAATCAAAAACAATCAAAATGCTCCAGACCGAATGGTTGAAAAAAACTAAAAAATGTGTGGGTAATTTAAAAAAAAGAAGTAAGTTTAGCAACTAAATCAATTTTGAGACAGTGTACAGGAAGCCTAAAATATAAAAAAAATACCTAACTTTGCTTTTTAAAAAATTCGTAATTAATATGTATAATGGAATAGAAGAATCACAAGTAAAAACCAAAAAAAGAGTAACTGACCACGGAGAAGTTTTTACAAACAAACGTGAGGTAAATGCTATGCTTGACCTTGTGCAACAAGAAACCGAAAGAATTGATTCTCGATTTCTGGAACCTGCTTGCGGAACAGGAAACTTTTTAGTAGAAATTCTTGAAAGAAAACTAAAAGTTGTTGAAACTCGTTACAAAAAAAGTCAATTAGAATACGAACGAAATGCTGTAACCGCTATTTCTAGTATTTATGGTGTTGATATTCTTGAAGATAATGTAAATGCTTGCCGAGATAGATTGTTAGGAATTTTTACAAAATATTATATAAACCATTACAAGAAAGATTTCAACGAAGAGTTTTTAAAATCGGCTCAATTTATTCTATCAAAGAACATAATTTGGGGCGATGCTTTAACAATGAAAACTATATTGGAAAACCCAATAACGTTTTCAGAATGGAGCGCAGTAAACAAAAGTTTACTAAAACGAAGAGATTTTCAATTAGATAAATTACTCGAAAATGTAGAGTTTGACGATAGCGAAATGAATTTATTTTCAGATAATAAAGAACCAGTTTTTATTCCGCAACCTGTGGCGGAATTTCCGTTAACACATTTCTTAAAAATTGCCGAAAATGATTGAAACCAATTACAATCCTGATGTATTGACTTGTTTGGCAAACTTGAGTAATGACGAAGTTTTTACGCCAACAAATTTGGCAAACCAAATGTTGGACATTTTACCACAAGAATTGTTTAGCAATAGCGAAACTACATTTCTAGATCCTGTGAGTAAATCTGGCGTATTTTTACGAGAAATTGCTAAACGATTAATGAAAGGTTTAGAAACAGAGTTTCCAAACCAACAAGAAAGATTGAATCATATTTTTAGCAAACAATTATTTGGCATTGCAATAACAGAATTGACCTCATTATTGAGCCGAAGAAGTTTGTATTGCTCTAAAATTGCTAACGGTAAATATTCTATTTGTGAAACCTTTGCCAACGAAAACGGAAATATTATTTTTGATAAAACCCAGCACCAATGGAAAAACGGAAAATGTATTTTTTGCAGCGCGAGTCAAGAAGTTTATGATAGAGAAGATGCTTTAGAAACTTACGCTTACCAATTTATTCATACCAACAATCCCGAAAAAATATTTTTACAAAACAAAAAACCAATGAAATTTGATGTCATTATAGGAAATCCGCCTTATCAATTAAGTGATGATGGTCACGGAAAAAGTGCCAAACCAATTTATCAAAAATTTATTCAACAAGCAAAAAAGTTAAATCCAAGATATTTATCAATGATTATTCCTGCTCGTTGGTATGCAGGCGGAAAAGGTTTGGACGAATTTAGAGCAGAAATGCTTGGCGATAAAAAAATTCGCAAAATCGTAGATTTCGAAAACTCTAACGAAGTATTTCCTGGTGTAGATGTTGCTGGCGGAATATGTTATTTTCTTTGGGATAAAGACAATGAAGGATTATGCGAAATTACCAATTTCAAAAGCGACGAAATTGTAAAATTAGAAAGAGCATT
>JAYTNQ010000075.1:0-5199 GCA_043748255.1 Bacteroidota bacterium | reverse complement strand
AAGGCAAATCATTTTCGCGAGGTCCAATATGTCTGTGTGCAAAAGTTGTTGTTTTCATTAAGATTCTTTCGATTTTGAGGCACAAAAGTAATCAATATATTTGAATTTTTAATAATGGTTTTCAACACCAAAAAACAAATTCTAAAATCAAAATATCACTTTCAAAACATTTTTTATTTGGGCGTGCCCCTACGGGTCGGTCTCCGGCTCCCGCTCTTTTTTTTGGGCTGAAAAACGCCCAAAAAAAAGGAGCTCCGCCTTTGCCCTCACGCAAAACATCTTGAGCTTGAAAAAACGATTTCAAAACATTTCGGCAACAAATTCCAAATTAGCATCAAAGTTTTGTGTTTAAATAAAACTGTTTTGAAATGGGAAAAACAAAATTCAGATCAAGTTGCTTTCTATCAACCGCTAACTATTTATTATGGGTAAAGCATACGATCAATGTGCAATACATCAAAATAAGGTGTGTAGAAATAACATAACAAACTGACTTTTCCGTAGTGTTTTTTTATAAAATTAAATAAAAAATTACCATATTACTAATAATTATGATGTTTTTGATAAAATTTAATAATAATAATCGCTTTTTGAGTTTTAAAAGAGATATTACACTTGGTTTTGGGTCTATAATCGTAATTTCGATGCTTCAAAAAACCAAAAATGAAAACAGGAATTGATGCCATCGCTTTTGATGTTGCCAAAATACACTTGCCAATCGAAATATTGGCAAAAGCCCGAAATATTGAACCCGAAAAACTTCAAAAAGGTTTAGGTTTGATCAACATGACACTGCCAGATACGCATCAGGACACAGTGGTATTTGGCGCAAATGCACTCACAAAATTGATAATCGACAATCAAATAAACTTGGCGCAGATTGACCGAATTTATGTAGGTACCGAAAGTGCAATTGACAACTCAAAACCCATAGCTTCTTTTTTGGTAGCACTCATTGAACAAAAATTTGGTCAAAATATTTTAGAAAACTGCGATGTTGTTGATTTTACATTTGCTTGTATCGGTGGAGTTGACGCCCTTCAAAATTGTTTGGATTTTGTAAAATTAAACCCAAACAAAAAAGCAATAGTTGTAACTTCTGATATTGCAAAATACGACTTGAATTCAACTGGCGAATATACGCAAGGCGCAGGAGCCATAGCGATGTTGCTGAGTGCCAATCCTAGAATTATTGCTTTTGAAAACCACTGGGCTACGAGCACAAAAGGTGTTTTTGATTTTTTTAAACCCTTTCGAACACTTTCAAAAGAGCAACTTACAGGCAATAACAACAACGATTCTTGGTTTGAACATCTTGAAAACGAAATTGAAATTCACAAGCAACAACCAGTTTTTGACGGTCAATATTCAAATCAGTGTTATATGGATCGCACCAAAAACGCTTACTTTTTGTTCAAAAAGCTAACAGAAAGTGGAGATACAGTTTATCAAAATTGGCATAGTATCATCATGCACCTTCCTTATTCTTTTCAAGGACGCAGAATGCTGACAGAGATTTTTGCTTTGGATGCGGCAAATGAAAAAAATTTGACAGCATTGTCTGGATTAGAATATCAAAACATGTTGAAGGAAGTGAGCAAATCTATTGAATATCAAGATTTTGTGTTGGCCAAATTACAACCCGCCGAAAGGGCATCGTCTTTGATTGGAAATTTATATACAGGTTCTATTTTTATGGGGTTTTTATCAACCTTGAGTTGTGTTTTTGAGCAAAACATAAATATTGTTGATCAAAAATTTGGTTTTTTGGCTTATGGTAGTGGTTCAAAATCAAAAGTTTTTGAGGGTGTTATTCAAAAAAATTGGCGAGATGGTTTTGAAAAAATTAAGCTTTTTGAAACTTTGTCTCAAAGTAGGGCTATAGATTTTGAGTGTTATGAAAAATGGCACAAAAAAGAGCAGTCATCCTCAGTTTTGACACCAAAGAATGAGTGGGTTTTGGATAGTATCGAGACCGAAAATCCTTTTTTGATTGGTGCACGCTTTTATCGTTGGGTAGATTGATTTTTTGTTAAAACGCCAAAAATCACCAAAATTTAGCTTTAAAAGGTTCGTTTTTAACATTTTGAAGGCAAGTTGGGATAAGTTGAAAAGCAAGTGAGATTTTTTGTTTACAAACCGAAACAGAGTACATTAAAAGAGGAAATTGCAATCAAGAGTAATATTGAAGGCATAAGTAATAAAATAATTTCAAAAATTACAGATTTGTGAATTGTAAAAATTCAGGAGTAGCGACTCGAGATTGCTGCCCAACAAGTAATGCAAACCAAAAGGGAAATTAATTCTTTTTGATATCACCCAAACTTTAGTTGAGTTCGATGACCAACAATGAATTGCATGCTCGAATTCTGAATAGTAACAAAATCCTAAAGATAAACTCCTCTTGACGCAACCCATAAGAATCCTGTCAATATTATGGTTTTTTGAAAAGCTAAAAGTCTAAATTCGCCCCGATGTAGCGGTATCCTTTTTTTGGTTTTTTTTTCAAAAACCAAAAAAAGATATAGCGTGCAGCAGGACGGGAGGTGTGGGTGACGGGTGGTGTGCGCCAAAAAAGAAATAAAATTTTGTATATTTGTGGTTAAATTTTGAGGTAATGAAATATAAATTTTTGCCAAATACGGCTATAAATGTGAGTGAAGTTTGTCTTGGTACGATGACTTGGGGGCAGCAAAACAGTGAGCAAGATGGTCATAATCAGCTTGATATGGCTCTTGATTTGGGGGTTAATTTTGTGGATACCGCCGAGATGTATGCAGTTCCGGCTCGTGAGGAAACCAGTGGATTGACCGAAAAAATCATTGGGTCGTGGCTCAAAAAAACGGGGCGTCGGGCTGAGATTGTTTTGGCGACAAAAATTGCGGGACCCAATCGTGGTTTGGGATATATTAGAGATGATTTGGGTTTTAATGCGGCTTCGATTCGGCTTTCGGTAGAGAAGAGTTTGGGGCGTTTGCAAACAGATTTTATCGATTTGTATCAGCTTCATTGGCCAGAGCGAAATGTGAATATTTTTGGGCAGCTTGGTTTTCGGTTTCAAACGGAGGTTTGGGAAGATAATATGCGTGCGGTGCTCGAAGATTTGCAACTGCTTATACAGGAAGGAAAAATTGGTCAGATTGGTGTTTCAAATGAGACTCCTTGGGGTTTGATGCGGTTTTTGGAGGAGAGTAGGCTGCATGATTTGCCAAAAATGGTTACGATTCAAAATCCGTATTCGTTGTTGAATCGCAGTTTTGAGGTGGGTTTGTCTGAGGTTTCATTTCGAGAAAATGTTGGTCTTTTGGCTTATTCGCCTTTGGGATTTGGGGTTTTGTCTGGCAAATTTTTGACTGGCGAGTCGCATCCGTTGGCAAGATTGAGTTTGTTTCCACAATTTGCCCGTTATAGCTCACAGCAGTGTGTGGCGGCAACGGTTTTGTATGATCAAATTGCCAAGGCAAATGGTTTGAGTTTGACACAGCTTTCGATGGCTTTTATAGCGCAGCAGCCTTTTGTGAGTAGTACAATTATAGGGGCGACTACATTGGGGCAACTTGCTGAAAACATTGCTGCTTTTGATACGGTTTTGTCGGTTGAGGTGTTGGCTGAGATCGAAAAAGTGCATCGCATTTATTCAAATCCGGCGCCATAATTTCAAAATGTAAAAGTGAAAATAATGTCAATAAAAAAGCCAACTTTCGTTGGCTTTTTGAATTTTTATAGGCAAAAACTATTCTTTCTTAAATTCAACTAATAAATGCAACTTTTGAGAAAATGAGTTGCAAGTAATAAATAATTTTTTTTGTATGGTTCAAAATATAGTCGTTTGTAATCACGATTCGTCAATTTTGTGTTACTAATGGCAATATCTGTTCGGCTTGTAGGTTTTGATTGCGGCATTTTTGAACTGATTGTAGATTATTGAAAATGTGCTCGCCTCTCTTTTGTTTATACTTCTTGTTTTTGACAAATTTTAGCTAATTTAGGTTGTTTGTACCTAATTTGAAATTTTTTAAAATTATTTCGTTTTTTTTGATGACAAAAACAGTTACGAATTACTTCAATAATTTTTTTATTAAAATTAAAAACAAACCTGTCTTTTGGTTTTTCTGCAGGCTCTAAATATATAATAAAATTGTATCATAAAAATTTTGGGGCTCAAACGGTTTTGTAATCACATCATTCATCCCATAGGAAAGCAACATTTTTTTGTTTTCGTCGAGCGAAATTGCCGTGAGTGCCACAATTGGTGTGTCGTTGTCAAAAGCCCTAATTTGCTGTGTGGCAATATTGCCATTGATGCCAGGCAAATGAACGTCCATCAGTATTAAATCAAATTTGTTTTGAGAAGCCATTACTACTGCATCTTCGCCGTTTTCGACAATTTGACAAATAATTTGCTTTTTTTCGAGCAGTTTTTTGGTAATCATTTGATTGATTTTGTTGTCTTCTACTAGCAAAATTTGTTTGTCGATGAAATGCAATTCGTTGTTGTTTTCATTTTTTAAAAGCTTGCTTTTAAAAAGCGTGTTGTGATTTACTTCAGAAAAAGCCAGGTTGGTTTTGGCATTTATTTCAAATATTTTTTGAAGGCTAAAAAATAAATTTTGGTTTGATTTTTTTAATATTTTTAAATTTTCTGCCTGATCTTGAGAAATATTTTCATCAATTAATATATTGGTAATTCCGTTTATTGTATTAAGTTCTGTTCGCAATTGGTGACTTAATTCTGAAAGGTGATCTGTTTTTTGAATATTATTATTAGTTTCTTTTTTGAGCAAAAATTGAAGCTCTTTTTGTTTTTCTTTAAGTTCAAGATTGCTTTTCTTGTAATCATTGTTTTTTTTGAGTACAAAATAGATAGACAATACTACTAAAATTAATAAAAAAACCACAATATAAAAACAGTTTTGTTGGTATTGATTACCCTCGAAACAGGAACAGCTGAATATAAAGTTGAGTAGGTATAACTTCATTTTTGGTTGAATTAAGTCTATAAAATTAAACTTTTTTGATTAATATACAATATCAAATCAATAATTCGCGACGAATAACCAATTTCGTTGTCATACCAACCCACAACTTTGACCATTTTGCCAATTACAGACGTAAGTTGCGCATCAAAAACACAAGAGTTTTTGTTGCCAATAATGTCAACCGAAACAATAGGATCTTCTGTATATGCCAAAATGCCTT
>JAYTNQ010000074.1:0-13222 GCA_043748255.1 Bacteroidota bacterium | reverse complement strand
TCACAGACTTGTTGGTTTAGTTTTTGGCAGGCATTGTTGATGGTTTGTTGGTTGGCTTGTAGGGTTTTGTCTTGGTTGATATCGTGTCCGTTTTCGAGGGCTTGTATGATGGGTTGCGCTAATTTTTTGAGTTTTTTGGATTCTTTTTTCCAGTTTTTGGTTTGTGTACTGTTGTCCAAATGGATTCCGAGTTTCCAGAGTTCGGGGTATTCTTGGTGGTGCAGATCCACTTGGCTTGATGCGTTTAGTATGGCTTTTGGTCCTTTTGAAGCTCCTGATCCGTAGCTAACAGTGACTTCCCACGGGACTGGAATGATGATAATTTGTGATTGGTCTGCGGTGAATGGTAGTCCAAAAAGACTTTGGTCTGCTTGCCCTGGTTGGCTTGGATCGAAGGTGTCGATTATTTGTTGTTTGGTCATGTTGTTGTTTTTAATGGTTTAGGATTCCTTGTTTTAGAATTTGTCCAAATTGGTAGATGTCTGTAAAAGAGTTGTATAGTGGCACGGGTGCGAGCCGGATAACATTTGGTTCGCGCCAATCTATGATAACGCCGTTTTGGATGAGGTGGTCAAAGATGTATCTTCCTTTGCCGTGCAAGAGTACGGATATTTGACTTGCTCGTTGGGTTGGGTCTTCTGGTGTTATTACTTCAAAGTTGCTGTTGGTTTGGGTGGCTATTTGTTGTAATATGTGTAGCAAATAGGATGTGAGTTGGTTTCGTTTTTTGATGAGTGCAGTCATTCCTACTTGGTCAAAAATTTGGAGTGAGGATAGGTATGGTGCTAGTGTGAGTATGGGCAGGTTGCTTATTTGCCATCCGTCTGCGCTTTGTATGGGGTCAAATGTTGGTGCCATTTTGAATCGGTCTTGCTTGTTGTGCCCCCACCAACCGGCAAATCTTGGTAGGTTTGGGTTGTTGTGGTGTTTTTGATGTATGAAGCAGCCGGCGGCGTTTCCGGGGCCAGAGTTCATGTATTTGTAGCTGCACCAACAGGCAAAATCTACGTTCCAATCGTGTAGTTGTAGGTTGATGTTTCCGGCGGCGTGGGCAAGATCCCAGCCTACTTTTGCGCCTTGTGCTTGTGCGGCTTGTGTGATGGTTTGTATGTCAAATACTTGTCCGGTATAGTAGTTTACGCCGCCAATGAGCACTAATGCTAGTGTATCGCCTGCTTGGTTGATGGCGTCTATGATGTCTTGTTGGTCAATGTTGTGTTCGCCTGGACGTGGTTTGATGGGTATGATGGCTTGGTTTGGGTCGAGATTGTGAAATTGGGTTTGGCTTTGCAGCAGGTATTGGTCTGATGGGAAGGCTTTTTCTTCGCAGATTATTTTGTATCGTTTTTTGGTGGGTTGATAAAAGGAAACCATCATCAGGTGTAGGTTGACGGTGAGGGTGTTCATGACGGTGATTTCTAGGGGTAGTGCGCCAACTATTTTGGCTAATGGTGCGGCCAATCTTTCGTGATAATCCCACCATGGTTTTTGGGCTTTGAAGTGTGCTTCGACGGCCATATTGGCCCAATCTGCCATGACTTCGTTGATGTAATGTTGGGTTTGTTTGGGTTGTAGCCCAAGGGAGTTTCCGGTGAAGTATAGGGTGTTTTTGTGGTTGTGTTGTGGAAAATAAAATTGGTCTCGCAGGTGTGCGAGTGGGTCTTGATTGTCCAACTCTTGTGCGTATTGTAGGGTGTTTTTATGGGGCATTTGTTTTATTTTTTTGGTAAAGGTACTATTTTAAAATTTCGTTGATCGTGATTGGAATTGGAAAAAAACGTCAGTTGTTGTGCTACGGAGATTCGGGTAGGGATAGCAGCGGCATCCTTTTTATTTTTTTTTCTTTTTCAGAAAAAAAATAAAAAGATATAGCGGATAGCCCGGCCACCCGCCAAATTAAAAATCTTGGTAGATGACTGGGTATTTGTTTTGGAGTATTTGGGTGAGTGGGTTTGGGTTTGCGTTTGAAAAAAAAAGGTGTTTTGGGGTTAAATTACTGGTATTAAGTGTTTTGTGTTGTTTGAGAATGTTTTGGGTTTGTTTGGCAACGGCGTTTCCGGAGTCTATTATTTGTATGTTTTTGGGGATAATTTTTTGTATTTGTGGTATCAGATAGGGGTAGTGGCTGCAGCCGAGCACGAGATAATCGATGTTTTGGTCGATCATGGGTTGCAGATAGGTTTGCAAGAGTTGTGTCATGAGTGGCGAGTTGAGGTTGCCGTTTTCGATAAGTTCGACGATGCCGTGGCCTATTTGCTCTATAATTTTGGTGTCTTGGAGCATTTCGACAGATTTGTTAAAGAGTTCGCTGCTCAGGGTGCCTTGGGTGGCGAGTATTCCTATTGTTTGTGTTTTTGATTGGTTTGCGGCGGGTTTTATGGCGGGTTCTATGCCGATGAATGGGATTTTGAATTTTTGACGGAGTGTTGTGATGGAGTTTGTGGTGGCGGTATTGCAGGCAACTACGATTATTTTGGCATTGAGGTCAAGGAGTTTTTGGGTGTTTTTGATAGATAATTCTATGATTTGGTTTTTGGTTTTTTGACCGTAGGGTGCGTTTTGGCTGTCTGCGAGATAAATGGTGTTTTCGTGGGGCATGAGTTGGTTGATGGCGGTCCAGATAGAGGTGCCGCCGATGCCTGAATCGAATAGTCCGATGGGGTTTTGGTTCATGATACAAATATAAAAAAAAACTGCTCTATCCGAAATGGGATGAGCAGTTTTTTGGTAATTGTGGGTTTGGTATTAGAAACCTAATTCTTTTTTTACGTCGGCAGTAAGGTTTGGCCCGTCTGCGAGTAGCAATCCTGCGCTATTCAAAACGTATTGGTAGCCTTTTGCTTTTCCTACTTTTTGAATGGCCGTTTTTACTTTTTCTTCGATTGGTTTCATCAAATCTGTTTCTTTGGTTTGCAATTCTTTTTGGGCTGTTTGACCAAAGTCTTGAATGCTTTTTTCCATGTCTTGCACTTCTTTTTGACGTTCTTGATTAATTTTGTCTGTTACAGTAGTGGCTTCTGCTTCGTATTTTTTCACTTTTGTTTGGTATTCTTCGCCCATTGTTTTGTATTCGGCTTGGTAGGTTTGGCTCAATTTTTCCAATTGTTTTTGGGCTTCGAGCATTGCTGGAAATTTTGTCATAATTTCGCTTACGTCAACGTGTGCGGTTTTTGCTTGTGCGTTTGCTACTTGGTTTGCGCCTAAGAATAATACTGTTGCGATAAGTAAAGTTTTCAAATTTTTCATCATTGTGTTTAAATTTAAGTAATTAGGGGGTTAATTTTAATTGTTGTTTAATTGGTTTTTGTTTTGGCTTCTTTCTCTTTTTTGGCGGCTTCACGGTCTGCCAATATTTTTGCTTTTTTTTCTTCTAATGCTTTTTTTCGTTCTTCTAATTTTTTGGCTCTTTCTTCGGCAGCGGCTAGTTGTGCGGCTTCGCGATCTGCAATTTTCTGGGCTATTGCTGCTTTTCGGTCTTCGGCGGCTTTGGCTCGTGCATCATCTGCAGTGGTGTCTTTGGTGGCTTTTGTATCAGATGTGGTTGGTGTTGTGCCATTTTTTGTGGCTGTCTTTTGGTCTATTAATTCTTGTCTTTTTTGTGCGGCATCGGCTTTTCGGGCTTCTGCAGCCAATTTTTTGTCTTCAATTTGTTTTTCGCGGGCGGCTTGTTTTTCTGCTTGTTTGGCGGCTTGTGCTTGTTTTTTTTCGGCCAATTCTGGATTTAATTCGTCTGCGGTTTCTTTGGCATCTTTGGCGGCTTCTTCTTTGAGTTGTTTTTTGGTCATTTGATCTCGTTTTGAAGCGCGACCTATGGTTTTGATAACTTGATCGCTGATGTCAAATTTTTTGGCTGCAAATAGCATTGTCAAGTCTGAAGATTTGTCAAATATAAAATCATATTTTTTGGCTTCCGCCAAATCTTGAACGGCATTAAACACTTGATCCTGAATGGGTTTTACAAGAGTTGCTTTTTGGGTAATCAAATCTCCTGCGGGTCCAAATCTTTTTTGTTGGTATTCGGCAATTTCTGTTTCAATGAACGTGATTCCTTCTTCTCTCTCGGTGATTAACTCTTTGGTCAACAGCACTTTTTCGGTGTTTAGTGCGCTTCTCAATTTTGTTATTTCATTTTTTTTGGCTTCAATTTCTTGATTCCATTTTTGGGCTTTTTGTTCTAATTGGTTATTTGCTTCGGCATATTCTGGCACGCTTTGCAAAATGTATTCCATGTCGATATATCCAATTCTAATTCCCTTTCCGCCTTGAGCAGTAGCTGCTATCGAGGCCGAAGCTATAAAAACGAGTGTTAAAAAATGTTTTCTCATGACTTAAAATTTATGTTAGAAAAAATCGTGCCAAAGTTAAAATTGTTGTCCTATGATAAAATGCGTTTCCCATCCGTTGGGTTGTGTTGTGCCAGGAATGGCGTCAAATCCATGACCAAAATCGATTCCAAGCAACCCAAATGCGGGCATAAAAACACGCAATCCAAATCCGGCAGATCGCTGCATAGCAAAGGGGTTGTACTTTTGTGGATTGTCAAATGCTGCGCCAGCTTCAAAAAAAGTAAGTGCATATATAGATGCGGCTTGTTTTAGCGTAAGCGGATATCGCAATTCAAACGAAAATTTGTTATATATCGTGGCACCATTTTGGCTCCCTTTAGAGTCAACTGGGGTAAGAGATTGGTTTGGATAGCCGCGTAGTTGCACCACTTCGCGCCCATCAAGGGCATAGTTTGCTAGACCATCTCCGCCAACAAAAAAGCGTTCAAAGGGCACGTCTCCACGGGCACTATTATAATTGCCAAGATAACCAAATTCGCCAAGAGAGCGCAATACCAATTTGTCATAAATTTTGGTAAACCATTCGGCTTTGAATTTTATTTTATAGTATTCCAACCAATTGAATTTTTGTTGATCTACTTTGGCAGGGTCTGCATCTGCTTCTTGATAGGTGTCAACACGTTGATAGGTTCCTGTACTAGCGTTGCTCAATTTGATATAATCGCCGTTTTGCACAATTTGACCGCCATCTGGTGTAGGTACGTTCACTGGCAAAGCCGAGTCATATTTGAGTTTGTTTGCTTGCAAATCGCCCAATTTGCCATAGTCTATTCCGTTAAATTTGGAGTAAGGCGGCGTAAATTTTGCCGAAAGGCTAAACTCTGATCCATACATAGGAAATATTGGATTTGTTCCTTTATTGCTGCGGCTTAAACCTAAAGTATAGGCCAGATTTCTGGAAGATCCATTTCCAAAAGTAAACAATCCGGTATTATAATTTTTGAGGTCATAATATTGAAAACTAATGGCGTTTGAAAGTACAAAAGAATCGTCTGGCACGGTCAATCGTTTTGCCAATCCTACAGACAACGCCAAGATGTTGAAGCTTCTGTCTCGGTCAACTGTTCTGGTTTGATAATTGTTCAAAAATTGTTTGCTGTATGAGAATGAGGTACTAAAACTTACGGGTTTTTTGCCTCCAAACCAAGGTTCAGAAAACGAAAGACTGTAGGTTTGATAATAGCTACTGCCTTGCAATCTGAGCGAAACTTTTTGACCATCACCCATTGGCAATGGTTTATAGGCTTCTTTTTTGAACAAATTGCGTGCCGAAAAATTATTAAACGAAAGCCCTAAGGTACCAATAAAGCCGCCACCGCCATAACCGCCTTGCAGTTCGATTTGGCTAGATCCTTTTTCGACAAGATTGTATTCGATATCAACTGTGCCAGCTGCAGGATCTACGTTTTTAAATTTTGGATCAATCGCTTCCGGGTCAAAAAAGCCAAGTGCTCCAATCTCGCGAATGGTTCTTACCAAATCTTCTTTACTGTATTTTTGACCTGGTTTGGTTCGCAATTCGCGATAAATAACCTCATCGTTGGTTTTGTCATTTCCTACTACCGAAATTTTGTTGAAATAAGCAATCGGCCCTTCCATAATTCTGATTTCAAAGTCGATACTATCATTTGCGGTTTTGGTTTCTACAGCGTTGATTGTAGAAAATAGATAGCCGTTATTTTGGTATAAATTGGTAATATCTTCTCCGTCGGGTTTGCTTTTGTCGGCGATGCGTTTTTCGAGCATTACGCCGTTATAAACATCTCCTTTTTTTAGGCCAAGAATACCGCTCAAACCCTCGTCTGAATAGACTGTATTTCCCAAAAATTTGATTTTTCCAAAATAATATTTTCTTCCTTCTTCAAGATTGATATTGATGGCAATATTGTTGTCTTTTTTGTTATAAATCAAGGTGTCTGAAAGTATTCTGGCATCACGATAACCGTTTTCTTTGTATTTTGAAATGATTTTTTCTAAATCTTCTTTGTATTTGGCTTTGATAAATTTTGAAGCTTTTAAAACCCGAAAAACATTGCGCTGTTTGGTGTTTTTCATGGCCGACAAAAGTTTTGAAGTACTCATTTTTTGGTTGCCAGTAATAACAATTTCTTTGATTTTTACTTTGTCTCCTCGATCAATTTTGACCAACATCTTGACCGGATTGCCTTTTGTGGTATCGGCAATAGTCGAAATGTTGACTTTTGTATTAAAAAAGCCGTCTTTACGGTATTTGTTTTCAAGATAATTTTTGGTAGTTGTAATCAAGTTTTCGTTGACGATTTTTCCTTTTACAAGGTCATTGTCTTTGATCAGGGCTTCGATTTTTCCTTTTTTTACACCCACAAATTTTACATCACTCAATTTTGGAAATTCTGTAATAGCCAAATCAAGATAGATACTGTCTCCTTGAATTTTGTTGACATAAAAATCAATATCGCTAAAAAAGCCTAATTTTCCTAACTTTTTTATGGCGTTGCTAATTTCTTCACCGGGTACGGTAATGGTTTGACCTTTTTCCAAACCGGTAAAAGTTACGATGGTTTGCTCGTTATAACTTACTTTGCCCAATACGGCAACGTTTGCCAAAATGTAAGGTTTTCCTTGATCAAAAGGAATGCGGTCTTGTGCATTTGACTGAAAAATACTTCCAAAAAATAATAGTGCGAGGACTATTTGTATGCTTTTATTTGACACTAAATTTTTATTTAATTTGTTCACTTGTTTTTCCGAATCGTCTTTCTCTTTTTTGATAACTAATGATAGCCTCATATAAATGTTGTTCTGTAAAATCTGGCCAAAGCACCTCTGTAAAAAACAATTCGGCATAGGCTATTTGCCACAGCAAAAAATTGCTAATACGGTGTTCGCCGCTGGTTCGTATTAATAAATCTACGTCTGGTAAATTTTGCGTGTAAAGATGCTGATTTATAATTAATTCGTCAATATTGTCTATCGAAATTATATTATTTTTAACTTTAAGACTGATTTCTTTGATGGCAAACACCAATTCTTCGCGCGAACCATAGCTTAAGGCCAGGGTAAGGGTCATTCTTGTATTATTTTTGGTTTTGTCAATCACTTCAACCAATTTTTTTTGGGCAGAAACTGGTAGTTTCCCCATATCGCCAATCATATTTAGTTTGATATTATTGGTCATCAATGTTTGAAGCTCGTCTTTCAAAGCATTGATTAAGAGCTTCATGAGAGATTCGATTTCTAATTTTGGGCGGTTCCAGTTTTCTGTAGAAAAAGCATATAATGTAAGGTTTTCGATGCCCAATTTGGCACATTCTTCAACTACAATCCGCCCAGATTTTGCGCCATTTTCATGACCAAAAACCCGCAAAAATCCTTGCTTTTTTGCCCATCGCCCGTTGCCGTCCATAATGATGGCAAGGTGTTTTGGTAGGTTGTCTCTATTAATTTTGCTTTTTAAATCCATTTTTATTGTGAACAATAACAAGGTTTGTTGCCAAAGGTGTAGGTCAAGGTCGCACCCGAAAAAACATACCAATCACTATTATTTATATTTCCAAATTGTTGTGTTATCAAATTTTCATTTGTGGGTTTGCTACCGTCCAAATCATCACGATAGGTGTAGCGGGCTCCCACTTCGAGCCCCAAAATAATATGATCCATCAATCTGGCTTTCACTCCAACAATAATTGGAATGGCAACTGCGCCATGTGAGGCATCATATTTTGTTTTGTTTTTTACAAAAAAAAGCCCATTATATTGCACATAACTCACGCCGCTATATACATAAGGTGTTATTTTTCGACTCAATTCATGCAAATTAAAGTCAAAAAAATTAAATTCAAGCCCTAAAGATAGTTCATTTAAACTATTTTCAAAACTATATCCACGTTCTTGGCGTGAAACATCTTCAGAATCCAAGTCATAAGCCTTGATTTTTGCTGTTGTATAACCCAATCGCCATGCGTGCCTCGGGCTTTTATTCCATTTATAAACAAAGCCGAGCGCCAACTCATTTGGAGCAATATAAGTGGTTGGACCAATATCGCCAATATAGTTGCTACCACCAACAAAAACGCCCACTTCGTGAATTTGGGCTTTTGTAAAAGACAGTGTCAACAAGCACAAAATAATAAAAAATGGTTTTTTCATCTTTTTGAAAATAGCGTGCAAATATAGCAATTCTGTTTGCCATTTGACAGACATTTTTGCAAATCTGCATTTTTTTTTAAATTAATCGTTTTTTTGTTTCTCAATTGTGATTTGAATACCTTTTAAACAAAAAAAACAATCATTTAGTATCAATATGTTTAAATTTTGATTAAAAACAAGTCTGATTGCAACAAAAATTTATTTTTTTTATAAAAATTGAAATATTTAGCTTTTTGAAAAGTGTGTTTATTAATCTGGTAATAAAAAAATAATATTTCATCCGAAAAATTATAAATTTTTAATAAATAACTATGGTGCTTTATTTCAAACGAACATTTACTAAATTGCCATGCAAACTCATGAAGTGTAATTTGAGTCAAAAAATATTGCTGTCAATTGGCTTACTATTGTTATATTTTGGTAAAAAATTTCCAAATTATTTTTTGGTCAACTTTGGTTTAACCAATTTAAAAATTATCGATTGCATGACAGACAATACGATGCTAAAAACAAATGCCGTATAATAGGAATGAACCGCAAAGCCGTTTACAATCATGGTACGCAAAACAATAATCACCGCATTAATAATCAACAAAAATAATCCAAGAGTTATGATTGTAACGGGCAAAGTCAGCAAAACGAAAATTGGTTTTACAAAAACATGCAACAAACCCAGCACAATAGCAACCCAAATTGAGGTTGCAAAATCTTGAACCTCAACCCCTGGTAAAAATTGCGAAATAAGCAAAACCAAAACCGAGCTTATCAAAATCTTATAAAATAAATTCATTTTTTTGTAGTTTAGTTTAGTTTAAAAATAACATTGTTTGTTCAAAAAAATCTTTAGGGTTTTCTGCATGAAGCCAATGTCCGGCATTTGAAATAGTGATTGTTTTTGAATTTGGAAAATGGGTTTTGATTGTTTCAAAATCACCGTCTTGTATATAAGTTGAGTTTTGCCCACGCACAAACAAGGTTGGCTTTTCAAACACTGCGTTTGCGGCAAGTGCTTTTCCAATTTGCTCAATTTGGGCGGTCAAGACACGAAGATTAAATCTAAAAGCCAATTTTAAAGGCGTTTGCCAATACAAATTTTTTAACAAAAACTGTCTAGTGCTAAAATCTGGTATATAGGTTGTCAAAATCGATTCGACCTCACTTCGGCTTGGGTTTTTTGAAAAGTCAACGGCGTTCAAACCTTTCATAATCGATTGGTGGTGTGGGGCATAATATTTTGGGGCGATATCTACAACAACCAATTTGTTGATCAGCTCGGGGGTTTTTGTGGCCAAAAACTGCGCTACTTTTCCTCCCATCGAGTGGCCAATAAGGCAAATTTGTGTGAGTTGATGCGCCTCACAGTAGTTCAAAACATCTTGTGCCATGGTGTCATAATCAAATTGTGCTTTATGAAAACTGCGTCCGTGATTGCGCAAATCGAGCATGTGTACTTCAAATCCTTGATTTGAAAATTGTGTTCCAAGTGATTTCCAATTGTCGCTCATGCCCAAAAAGCCATGCAAAATAAGCAATGGTTTGTTTGATTTGCCTTCGATTTTTGAAAAAAGGAGTTCTTTCATTCCATATCATTTTTGTTTTGCGAATTTAGGTAAAATCGGATTGAAAACAAATTTTCGATTTTGTTTTTGGTTTTTTAGAATATTTTTTGGAAAAGGATATGTCTATTTTATCCCCGATGTAGCGATATCCTTTTTGTTTTTTCTTTTTCAGAAAAAATAAAAAGATATAGCGTGCAGCGGGACAGGTGGTGTGGATGAGGGGGTGGTGTGATCCAAAAAAAGAGAAAAATTATTTTTTGTAGATGCCGCTTTTTAGCCACTTTAAATATTCTTGTATATCGGGTGTGTAGCCTATTGGTTGGTTTAGTTTTTGGCCGCTTGTGTTGGTCAATACATAGAATGGGCGTGCGTTTGAGCTATAATTTTGGCGTTGAAATTCGGTCCATTTTTGTCCTACGGTGGTGATTTTTGATTGGGTTTGTGTCGATGTATATTGCTCTTCTGTTTGAAGTTCTGTTCGCTCGTCGCAGTACAGGGAGATGATTACAACTTGGTTTTGTAGCAGCTCAAGCACTTCGGGATTTGCCCAAACGTTGCTTTCCATGAGTCTGCAATTTTGGCAGGCTCGCCCAGTAAAATCGAGCAAAATGGGTTTGTTGACGGCTTTGGCGTATGCTAGCCCGATGGCATAATCTTCAAAAACGACGAGATTGTTTGGCCCTATTGTGGCTCCGTTTGGCAAATTGGTTTGTAGTTTTGTGGTGGTGTTTGTTATTCCGGCGGGGCTTTCGCTATAGGTTTGTGGTGGTGCAAATGCGCTGACAAGCTGCAAGGGTGCGCCCCAAAGCCCTGGAATCATATAGATTGTAAAGGAGAGTGCGACTAGCCCGGCGAGCATTCTGCCTACGGATATGCTGCTGGTTTCGGTGTCGTGCGGCAGGCGTAATTTTCCGAATAAATAGTAGCTTAAAAGGGCAAATATAGCGATCCAAATGGCCAAAAACACTTCGCGATTGAGCAAATGTGCTTGTAGCACCAAGTCGGCATTTGACAAAAATTTGAAGGCGAGTGCGAGTTCTATAAATCCAAAAACTACTTTTATGGTGTTGAGCCAGCCACCAGATTTTGGTAGATTTGATATGAGATTCGGAAACAGTGCGAGTGATATGAAAGGTAGTGCCAATCCAAATCCAAATCCAAACATGGCAATTGTGAGTAGCGTTGCGCCACCGTCTGAAGACAAAACACTGCCCAAAACAAGACCAAGTGCTGGGCCGGTGCACGAAAATGATACAATAATTAGGGTGAGGGCCATAAAAAATATGCCAATCAAACCGCCCGAATTTGAGGCGTTGTCTGCTTTGTCTGATAGTTTTGTGGGTATTGTAATTTCGAATGCTCCAAAAAACGAGGCGGCAAATACTACAAATACTACAAAAAAGAAGATGTTGAGATATACATTTGTAGATATTTCGCTAAAAATATCTGGGCTTAAACTTTCGAATATGTGAAACGGTAGCGATATTAATACGTAAATGGCGATGATGCAAAATCCATAGAAAAATGCGTTGAATCTTCCTTTTGATTTTTGGGCAGATTGTTTTAAAAAATAGCTTACCGTCATTGGAATCATCGGAAAAACGCAGGGTGTAATTGTGGCTAATAATCCGGCCAATAGTGTGGCAAGAAACAGGCTCCAAAATCCTGTTTTTGGAGCTTGTTTTTGGTTTTTTTGGGGTTCGGTTTTGGTGGTTTGCTGGTTTTGTGTTGTTTCTTTTGCGCTGGTTTGTATAGAATTTGCTATGGTAACGGTGGCGGTATCTTTGGCTTTTGTTTGAACTTCATCAATGGAGTTTGGCAGTTTGAATTCTAGTTTTTTCTGGTCGTTGATGCAGGATGATTTGCAAACTTGATAGGATATTTGGGCTGTTATCGTGGTTAATTTTGGGTTTGTTCGTTCGATTTTTTGGGTCAAAACGATGTTTTTTTCAAAATATATTTCATCAACACCAAAAACATCATTAAATGCTTTGTGGGTTTTGCTTTCGGCGGTTTTTCCAATCAATTTGTAGTTGTTGTTTTGATTTTGAAAGTCGATTTCTATTGGAAGTGGGCCACCTTCGGGTGTAAATTGTGAATATACGTGCCAATCTTTTTCGATTTGTGCCGTAAAGATTAAATTAAATTGGTTTTGGTTGATTTTTTCAATTTTTGTTGCCCATTTTACGGGTTCCAAAATTTGAGCATTACTATTATTTAAGGCTAAAAAAAGCAGTAGGCTGTATATTATTTTTTTCATGGTATTAGCGATATTTGTAAAATATTTGTTGATTGTTGTGGTTTAAATCTTTCGTCCTGCCGCAAGCCTATTATCCAAACTATTTGATTATCAGAGCACAAAAGCCATATTTGTTGTTTCTCGGTTATAGATAATTTAAGGTCTTTAAAAAACTTACTTACTTTTTTGGTCTTGCCATTCATTCCTGTTGGAAAAAAGACATCGCCGTTTTGCCATGTTCGAAGCGTAAGTGGAAATTGTATTTTTTTGGTTTCAACAAATATAGTTTCATTTGAAACAACTTTTGTAGTTGAAACTTCAGAAAATTGTAATTTTATTGGAAAATTAACATTTTTTTGACCTTCCTCAATTAGAATGATTTCGTTTGTACCTGTTTTTGATGGAGACAAAATGAGGTGGTTTCTATTTTTTAGTAAAACAAATTCAGGTGCAAAAACTTGCTTTCCGGTTTGTGCGTCCAACAAATCATATACCGATTTCCAATCTGAAAAGCCATATTTTTTGAGCCATTGGTATAAATATGCTGTAAAATTTGTTAGTTCTTTTAGTTTTAGCACATCAAAATAGAGCTTATTTTCGGTTTCAAAGGCGATGTTTTTGAACATCAAATCGACGGCATCTTTTATTAAACTTTCGGTTTCTTTTAGGTTTTTTTGTGTTTTTTGAAAAGCTTCCAAAAAATGGCTGTCTATTTTTTTTAAGGGTGGCACAACGGTGTGTCGAATTTTATTTCGTAAATAATAATCCCCGTTATTGCTGCTATCTTCTCGCCACTTCAGCATGTTTTGTTGTGCAAATGTTTCCAATTCTATGCGAGAAAACGGCAGTAATGGTCTGATTATATGGTTGTTTTGATTTAAAATTCCAGTTAATCCGTCTAATCCAGTACCACGGGAAAGATTGATCAAAAATGTTTCTAAATCGTCATC
>JAYTNQ010000073.1:0-5208 GCA_043748255.1 Bacteroidota bacterium | reverse complement strand
TTCGGATAAATTCTTGATGCGTGAGTGTCATTTGTTTTTTCAAACCCTCACACCGATAATCTTTGTAGTCAAAAGTTATATTTTGAGCCTCTATATGCTTGATTCGGTTGTTGCTGATGGCGATTTTGTGGGTATAGCGCCCCAAATATTCCACCACCGATTTTGGATTTCCAAAAGGTTTTTTGGCAAAAACTACCCATTGTTTCTGCCACAATTCTTCTCGAATTTGCTGGTACAAAACCTCGGATTTTGCCTTGAGTTTTTCGCAATATTTTGCCCTAAACACCTTTGACAAGGCTTTTACAGGAAACAAGAATTTGCCATCGCTGCGCATATTTTGCCAATTTCCATTCTTATCAATCCCACCGCCGGGCACAATGCAATGCAGGTGCGGATGCAAACTCAATTGCTGTCCCCAGGTGTGCAAAACCCCAATCATGCCCATCTGCAACTGCTTGTTTTTGCCAAAGGCAAAAATGGTTTCCCAAGCCGCTTCAAACAAAGTGGCATACACCATTTTTGGCTGATGAATTGCTAAAGAATTGATCCCTTGGGGCAGGGTAAAAACGACATGGAAATAGGGAACTGGCAAAAGTTCTGTTTCGCGAGCCAAAATCCAATCCTCTCTGTTTTTGCCTTGACATTTTGGACAATGGCGGTTGCGACACGAGTTGTAACTAATGCTAATGTTTGCACACGAGTCACAGGCGTCAATGTGTCCGCCTAGCTCGGCAGTTCGACACTTTTTTATAGCATAAAGTGTTCGCAATTGCCAAGTATTTAAACCCAAATCATCGATTTTATTGCCTAAAATTCGTATCGATTCGGCTACTTCAAAGACGGGCTGCACAGCTCAAAAAGCGTATCTAAAGGACTAAATATGCGCTGACTCTCGAGTTGGGCAATCTGAAGATATTCCAAAGTAGTTTCAATATTTTCATGACCCAAGAGATTTTTTAGCGTAATAATATCCATGCCATCTTCCAGCAAATGGGTAGCATAGGAATGTCTCAATGTATGGGTATGTACTTCTTTTTGAACTCCGGCGGCTTTAGCCACCATTTTTACTGCCCATTGAACCCCACGTTGCGAATAACGAGAGTCAAAATCACCTCCAGCCCTGCCATTAGGCTGACCGTTGAAGAGAGTGTCTTGAGGTTTTTCGGCTTCGATATATTTTTTCAAACCCCGAATTAGGTGTTCAGAAAGCGGTACATAGCGGTCTTTTTTGCCTTTGCCTTGCACTACTTTAAGTTGCTTTCGGTCAAAGTCTAGGTCTTGCAATCGCACAGCTCGCACTTCCATGCACCGAAGTCCACAACCATAAAGTAGTCCTATCAAGATTCTGTGCTTGAGTAATTTTGCCTTTTGAAGCATTGACCAAACCTCTTGTTTGCTCAAAACAACAGGCAGTGTTTTTTCGTGTTTAATACTCGGAAGTTGCAAAAAATGATTGGGCAAACCCTCGGATTTCAGCAAACCCTTCAACCCATAAACAGTATGCTTAAAGTAGGTTTGTGAAGGCGTTTTGGATTTTTTTTGCAGATAATACAAATAATCCTGAACTTGTTCAGGATCCAATTCGGTAGGAATTTTGCCGAAATGTAGCGAAATAGCAGCTAGATGAAGCGCATAATTATCAAAAGTGCTTTGGCTTCTGCCCAAAATCGAAAGATTTCGCTCAAAACGGGTTATAAGCTCTTCAAAACCAATCACTTCTCGCTTTGCTCGATTCACATACTTGTTAAATCTTAATTCCTCGGAATGTTTTTTTTTGTTGTCATATTAGATATATTTAATTAGATTTGCAAAGTACAAAATTTTCGGTATAACAGCTACCGTAGGTTTAGTTCAACAAGCCCAAATCAATATGGCAGTTGCAGAAGAAATTGGGCACGACCATCAAGGAAAAGAAATCTATCGTTGGAATTATTCAAAACAAGAAGCAAATAAAATGGATTTATGGGACGATGTCCCATTAATAATTGACGAATTTGAAAAGAAATCATTTGCCAAATACACATTTAAAGTTGACAGCAAATTAGCATTATCAAAAAATATTCTTGTTCCAAGATATTTTTGGCAGAACAAATTAAAAGAAATTGAAAGTATTGCAAAAGCACAAAATTTAGAACTTGTGCCAATCAAAGAACTAATGCGTAAAGGCATTATCACTTCCTTTGACGGACACGGTTCGCCACCAGCGGAATACAAAGGAAAAGGCGAAATACCTTATGTTAGAGTGAAAGACATTGTAAATTGGGAAGTTTACAAAGACCCAACAGCTAAAATTACAACAGAAATATATCTTGAAAAGAAAGGTAAAAACAAAAATCTTGAAGCTGGCGATGTTGCGTATGTAAGGCGTGGAAGTTACAGAATTGGAAGCGTTGCAATGGTATCGCCATTTGACAAAGAAGCACTTTATACGAGAGAAATTTTATTGTTAAGAGTTACAGAAGAGGAAAATGAATATGGTTTAAATCCATATTATTTACTCTATTTGTTATCTCATAAATTGACACATTTACAAGCCAAAAACAAAATTTTAATAGAAACGACTTTGCCAAATATTGCTGAACGTTGGAAAGAATTAATGCTACCAATTGACACAAATCCAAAACAACGTGAGTTTATAACAAACAAAATAAAAGAAGTAATTACAAGTAAATGGGAAGCAATTGAAAAAATTGATAAATTAAAACAAGAACTTGGCGACCTAATTACGTAAATAAAAGCACTACCACCAAAAGCTAGAGTTTCGTTGGGCTTGAAAAGCCAACAATGAAACTCCGGTTGAACGGAACCGTCAATTTTATAACCTCTGTGCTTATCATAAAGTTTTCTGTCCATTTCGCAGCCTTTATTGTACCTCTTTTTTTATGGTATGTGATTTTCAATTTTATCGCAATTTTAGTGTTGCTTTTGGGTATATTAGCTTTATCCCAATCGAGTATAAAACAGTCCAAAATCTTTGACTTTATTGGTCAACCATTTTCCAAAAAAAATTGAAGGGTCAAAAGCTTTAAGAAAAAATCCTTGATTTGTCAAAAAAAAGCTGATTTTGTTAAGCTATTTTAGATTGCTTTTAAAAAAAATAAAAATTCGTTGAGCATTCTGATTCTAAAAATCAAATTTTGAAATCAAATTGCTTTTCTACTTTTATGGGTTGAAAAAAGTAGTTTTTTGAAGGATCTATGATCAATCTACACACTCCATCAGTAGCAAATCGCCAGATTGATGTTCGATACTTATTAATCCGTCTTGTGCAACGTGATTGCTATTTCCAGATTTGTAACCCATTGACAAGTTGTCATTATTGAGCTCATAAAACAAATTTGAAGTTGTTATTCCGACAACATTCCCTACGGGAATAAGCGAAATTATGGTGTCTTTGACATACCATTTTTTAAATTTTTTGGGCAACAGAAAAATTTTGGAATAATCGTCTAGAATCACAATTTTGATTAAATTTCGATAACGGACAATATTTGTGATATTCGAAATACAGTGATCTGCCCGTTTTCCGGTGGCCCAAACCACGTTGACAGCCGGAATTTTTTTGTCGATCAAATAATCAAATGCCTTTTCCAAATCAGTTTTGTCTTGATCTATAATTTTAACAATTTCGATCGGGTGCTGGTTTTTTTGATAATAAGCAAAGTCAAAATCTCGATCAAAATCGCCCAACAATACATCAACTTTTATATCAAGGTGCATTACTCGCTGTATGGCTGCGTCCAAAACAATCACAAATGGGGACCATTCTAAAAGCTGACCTAATAATTCGGCGTCGCAAGGCTCACCGTTTGCGATGATTAATGCCGGTTCTTGATCTTCACGAACAATATGATGGGATGACATTTGATGAAAATTAATATTATTTTATGGTATAATTGATGGTTGAGGTTTCGCTCAAACTAAAGTATCCTAAAGGATAATTGTTTATATCTGTGTTGTTTACTACATTTCCACGAACGGTTGCAGAGGGCGAACTAAATGGCGCTCCGCCAGAACTCCCTGCAATATTAAGCAAAATTCGTAAATAATTAAAATGTTGTTTTGAGATTCCAAAGTGGGTAATCGCTACTTTATCCTCTTTTTCTAGCTTATCATTTCTAGAAAGACTAAAAAAAGTATTGCCGTTAAAAAAAGTATCTAACCCTACAAAATAATCTATTTTTGGAGTGTCTAAATAATCGTGTCTAAACAAATAAAAATTTTCTTCGTTGGCTGGATCAACAAAAAAAGTTTTCAACGCTATTGAATTACCAAGTATTCCGCCCTCATTATTTTGTACCAAATCTGTGATTGGAGCTACAGATTTCATTTTTTCGGTAGCGGTATAAGTTTGACCATCGTGAATAATCGTAAGGGTATAAGACTCCTCAATTTCTGGAATAAAATCTGTACAAATATACTCGCCTGGCTTGTCCTTTTCATAAAAACTAAAAACCATATTATCGCTATTTGTGATATATACAGAGGCATTTGAAACAGAAGGAACTTGATTTGCATAAAAATCAGTGGTGGTGGTCAAAATTATTTTTTGATTGTTGCCTTGGGTATTTTTTTCCCAATTTATAAACGCATCAACAACCAATTTTGGTGGTGCTATATCCAATTCTACTGGTATAACTTCTTGACAACCAATTGTTAATATCAAAAAAAAGCTGGTTAGAATCCAATGTTTATTTTTCATTTTTAAAATTTAAAATTATAACTTACCGCAGGTATTATTCCAAAAATAGAGGTCTTTATTGCCTCATTTACACCTGTTTCCTTATTTTGTTTAAACGCAATTGATGCTGCATTGCGCCGATTATAAAGATTATAAATACTAAAAACCCACTCTGATTTCCAGTTTCGATTGTCATTCTTTTTTGGGGTCAAAGTGGCCGAAATATCAAGGTGGTGATATGCCGGTAAACGATTTTGATTGCGCAAACCAAAACTCGGAATTATAGAATTCAAATATTCATATTGTGAATTTGGAAAGGTCGAGGGTTGTCCAGATTGTAGCGCAAAATTGGCTCCAAACGACCACTTTTTGTTCAAATTATAACTCGTTGTGATAGCCAAATTGTGCAATTTGTCGTAGGCAGTATTGTACCAATTTCCGCTATTGATACCAATTTCAGTTGCATTTCTTCCGGGTGTTTGTTGTTCAGATTTTGACAATGTGTAGGAAATCCACCCTGTCAAATC
>JAYTNQ010000072.1:0-5210 GCA_043748255.1 Bacteroidota bacterium | reverse complement strand
CAAGTCCTTCGGTAAGGTGCATGCCAAGCTGGATTTTGTTTGGCACTGCACTGTTTTCTAAGGCTTGCGAATCTGTGTTGCAGACAATAAAGTCAACACCTTTGATGCCTTGTTTGAACATGTGGTTGATCGCGTTACTTCCGCCGCCGCCAACGCCTATTACTTTGATTACGTTTGATTGATTTTTAGGTAAATCGAATGTGATGCTTCCAAAATTTGAGTGGTCTGTCATAATTATGGTTTTTATGTGGTTTTTGTTGTTTTTTTGCTTTTGTTGTTTTGTTTTTTATTCGGCGTTGTCCAAAAATTCTTTGATTTTGTCAACATATTTATCAAAAAATGATTTTCTGATTTTGGTTTCTGTCGATTCTATCGTGGGTGCTTTTGGGATGTTGGCAATTGCGGCTTCAGGTTCGGCCTCTGGTATTTGAACAAAATCTTGAATCACAATTTCTGGTTCTTTTTGTGGTGAAATTGGCGTAGCTATAGGCGCAATTTTTACGGCACTTTGGGTTTTGTTTTGAATTGAGTTCATCACCAATCCAACGGCTGTGGCATAGAGTGGGCTCGAAATTTCTTCGTCTGAATCTCCAGCCAAATGTTCGTTTGGATAGCCTATTCTAGTGTCCATTCCGGTGATGTATTCTACCAATTGCTTGATGTGATTGAGTTGTGCGCCACCGCCAGTGAGTACAATTCCGGCTATTAATTTTTTGCGTGGGTCTTCATGTCCATAAGCTTTTATTTCAGAAAAAACCTGCACAATAATTTCTACCACACGGGCATGAATTATTTTTGATAGGTTTTTGAGCGATATTTCTTTGGGGTCGCGACCTCGAAGACCGGGTATCGACACGATTTCATTTTCTTTGTTTTCGCCAGGCCAAGCCGATCCAAATTTTACTTTTAGCAACTCTGCTTGTTTTTCGATAATAGAGCAGCCTTCTTTGATGTCATCTGTAATGACGTTTCCACCAAACGGGATAACCGCGGTATGCCGAATAATACCATCTTTGAAAATGGCCAAATCTGTGGTGCCACCGCCAATATCTATCAAGGCAACGCCGGCTTCTTTTTCTTCTTGGCTCAAAACGGCATCTGCAGAGGCCAGCGGCTCGAGTGTAAGTCCAGACAAATCGATTCCTGTGCTTTGTATGCAACGTCCCACATTTCTGATCGAGGAGGCTTGCCCAACCACTACATGAAAGCTTGATTCTAATCGCCCGCCACACATTCCGATAGGCTCTTTGATCTCGGATTGCCCGTCTATTTTAAATTCTTGTGGCAAAACATGGATAATTTCTTCGCCAGGAAGCATCGTCAATTTGTGTACCTGCCCAATGAGCAAATCTATATCTTTGTCGCCAATCACCTCTTCGGGATTGCTACGGCTGATGTAATCTGAATGTTGAATACTACGAATATGCTGTCCGGCTATACCCACCACTACATCTTTGATTTTGTAGCCAGAGTTGTCTTCGGCCTCTTGTATGGCTTGCTGAATAGATTGAATGGTTTGGGTGATATTGTCCACAACGCCACGCTTTACGCCAAGACTTTTAGACTTGCCAACGCCCAAAATCTCTAATTTTCCGTATTCGTTTTTCTTGCCAATCATGGCAACAATTTTGGTTGTTCCAATATCCAAACCAACTGCAATATTTTCTTTTTCCATAATTTGTTATTTTGTGCAAACAACTTGTTGTGCAAATCGTAGCGTAATTTTTTTGTATGTGTTGATAGAACTATCTTGAACTGTTTTTTGAAAAAAGGCTTTATAATTATTGAATTTGTTTTCAATATTTATGGCTCGCCCAAAATCTATGTCGTATTGATAATTTCTACTTTTCATAATTAATGCTCCATTGTCAAAAATTTGGATTCCAATGATGTTTTTTTTCA
This sequence comes from Bacteroidota bacterium, assembly GCA_043748255.1. Classification (GTDB taxonomy): domain Bacteria; phylum Bacteroidota; class Bacteroidia; order Flavobacteriales; family Flavobacteriaceae; genus Flavobacterium. The sequence continues at coordinate 3,308 of JAYTNQ010000072.1, read as the reverse complement.
AAAAATCATCCTTGCTAATGAATCGCAAAAGCGCAACCAAATCTGCTTTGTTTTGACTATTGATTTTTCCAAAAACAAGCGGTACTCGCGCACAATATATGGGCGATAAAGGCATTGTATTTCCTTGAAAATCAACATAAAAAGAGCTATCCACATCAAACACACGTGCGATTGGATTTCTTTGTTTAACAACCGTTTTGAGTACGCCATCAATGCTCAAAAACACTTGCGATTGCTCGACCATGTCGTTGTTGTTGATGGTTTTTTCTAATTTGCTCAAATTTACACTATGTTTTTCAATACTTTTTACACTCGAATTATAATCTATTAACAATTTATTAACCGTTTCGGCGGTCAAAAACTGGGTAAAATTTCCTTCAAAAACCACTTCGGTTTTCTTTAATTTACGATGTCGATTTTTGTTTTCGGTAAACGAATACAAAAAAACCACCGCAACAATGATCAAAATCAAGCGGGTATTTATCCAAATATTTGTCCAATTCCAATTTTTCATTTCAAGGTTGTAATTTACTTTATCTGCTTTATTTAATGGTTAAAAAAAAATTTATTAACCTTGTTTTTAACTAATTCGTTTTTAATTTCTGCCACCATTTCTCCGATATCGCCAGCACCGATAGTCACAAAAATTTGGGCATCACTTTCTAAAATTTCATGTAATAATTGATTTTTTGAAACCAATTTTTTGTTGACATTTGTCATTTTAGACAACAACCATTCGCTGTTGACTCCTGCAATTGGCAATTCGCGAGCCGGATAAATATCCAACAAAAGCACTTGGTCAAACTTTGACAAACTGCTTGCAAAATCATCCATAAAATCGCGTGTTCGGCTATACAAATGTGGCTGAAATATAGCCATGACTTTTTGATTTGGATACAATTCTGAAACCGCCTGAAAAACCGCATTTATTTCGGTAGGATGATGGGCATAATCGTCAATATAAACCAACTTTTCGGTTTTGATTTGATACGAAAAACGTCTTTTTATACCTTGAAAACTGGTTAAAGCTTTTTTTATAATTTCGCTTTCAATGCCATAGGTGTATGCCATTGCAAAAGCCATCAGCGCATTCATCAAATTATGCCTTCCGGGCAACAAAAAAGAGATGTCAACAACGGTTTCGGTTGGCGTTTTGATATCAAAATAATAATGGCTATTGGCTATTCTGACATTGATAGCTTCAAAATTGGCACTCTCATTTATAGCAATACAAACCCCTTCGAGTGGCAATCCTTTGGTCAAAAAAAGTTTTGATTTGTCTTGAATTTTGTGGGCAAATTCCACAAACGATGCTTCAATAGCAGCACTATCTCCATAAATATCAAGATGATCGGCATCCATCGAGGTGATGCATGCCATGTTTGGATGTAAATGCAAAAATGATCGATCAAATTCATCAGCCTCGACAACAGTAATCGTTTTGCCGGTGCCAATCAAATTTGAGTTATAATTTTCGACAATGCCGCCCAAAAACGAGGTTACATCTGCCCCACTCTCGTACAAAATGTGTCCCAAAATACTCGATGTTGTTGTTTTTCCGTGGGTTCCGGCAACGGCAAAACAATAGGTGTCTTTGGTAATAATGCCCAAAACTTCGGCTCTTTTTTTGATAAGAAAGTCTCTTTCGATAAAATATTGCCACTGCGAGTGCGATTTTGGTACTGCCGGAGTAATCACAACCAAAGTATTTTCGGTATAAAAATCTGAAGGTATCAAATCTATTTCATCGTCAAAAAAAATAGTGATTCCACTCTGAATTAATTCATTTGTCAAACTTGAAGGTGTCTTGTCATAACCTGCAACATTTTTTCCGATGGCTCGAAAGTAGCGCGCCAAAGCACTCATGCCGATACCGCCAATGCCTATGAAATAAATATTTTGAATTTGGTTCAGGTTCATTTTACAATAAATTATTACAGATTTGTTCAATTTGACCAACAATATCGTGGGTTGCGTCTGGTTTGGCTAGTTTTTTTATATTGGTTGACAATAAATTTTGATAGGTTTCATTATTTATCAAATCACAAAAAACAGTCTCAAATTGGTTTTCTAACTGGTTTTCTTTGATCAAAATCGCTGCATTTTGTGATACAATTGCAGTGGCATTTTTGGTTTGATGGTCTTCGGCAACATTGGGCGATGGGATAAAAATCACGGGTTTGCCAACCAAGCAAAGCTCAGAAACCGAAGATGCACCTGCTCTTGAGATAATGATGTCTGCAGCAGTGTAAGCCATTTTCATATCTTCAACAAAAGCGACAACTTGTGTGTCTTTTTGATTGTTAAAGTGCTGAAATTCTTCTAAATACAATTTGCCACATTGCCACAAAATTTGTGTGTTTTGAGCCAAAATAAGTGCTAAATTGGCTGCGACAAACTGGTTTATTTTTTTGGCTCCCAAGCTTCCGCCGAGGACCAAAATGGTTTTTTTGGAGGCATCCAAACCAAAAAAAGCATGGGCAATATCCTGATTGGAGTTTATCGATAGTAAATCTTGTCTGACCGGATTTCCGGTTAACGCAATTTTGTTTTTTGGAAAATACGTTTCCAAATTGGGATAAGCCACGCAAATTGATGATGCTTTTTTAGCCAACCATTTGTTTGTGATTCCTGGAAAGGAGTTTTGCTCTTGGATGAGGGTTGGTATTTTGAATAAAGAGGCTACTTTTAGCAACGGCCCGCTTGCAAATCCACCAGTTCCAATCACAACATCGGGCTTGAATTGGCGCAATATCCATGCAGATTTTAGCATACTAACCCCCAACTTTAATGGAAAAAGCAGGTTGTCGAAAGAGATTTTTCGTTGCAATCCAGCAATCCAAAGCCCTTTGATAGGGTAGCCTGCTTGCGGCACTTTTTGCATTTCCATTTTGTTGCTTGCACCCACAAAAAGGATGTCACAACCTTTGAATTTTAGTTTTAATTCGTTTGCAATAGCAATGGCCGGGTAGATATGTCCACCAGTTCCGCCGCCGCTCAAAATGAATTTTTTTACTACCATTTCAAATTTTATTTTTTGTTTTTTATTGCATCCATCGGGTTGTTTGAAACATCGTTTATAGAAAAATTATCTTCTTCTATTTCGATGGGTTCAGCATTTTCTTTGGCAATTTGCTCGTCAATAATGCGTTTCAAAACGGCTTCGCGTTGTTCTTTGTCTGCACGTTCTTCGGCAATTTCTTCGTCTTTTTTGGTCACACTAATGATGATTCCGATGGCGATACACGTCATCCAAATCGAGCTTCCGCCGCTGCTTACTAGCGGAAGGGTTTGCCCAGTCACGGGCA
>JAYTNQ010000071.1:0-1898 GCA_043748255.1 Bacteroidota bacterium | reverse complement strand
GAAGAACCAGCCTGCTCAAACGCTGCCCAAAAGAAAATTATAAAAAACGACATGATATAAATCACTAATATTCTACTAATTTCAATTTTTGTAAGGGTTTTGTCTAATAAAATTAAAACCGCCAAAGTGATTCCGCTCGAATAAATGATTGGATAAATAACGGTTTTCACAATATTATCACCCGAAGTAAAAGAGCTTATTGCAAGATATAATCCAATAAAAAGTGCTATCGCAATTCCGATAGATTTTGTAGTAAAAACTGCTTTTTGAGCCTCCCCTTCTTCATAATCTGCAGACAAATTATGTTTTGGCAAACCACCGATTGGCTGGCCTTCAGGCGTCACTACATATTTGTTTTTTAACACGTAAAAAACAGCAGTGCCGATAAGCATTGCGATAGATGCTGCCAAAAACCCCCATTTGAAGGCATGAATATCTCGAACGCCGCCAGTATCTTTGACATCGCCAAGCATAGGGCAAATAAATTGTCCTAAAAAAGCACCAATATTAATTCCCATATAAAAAATAGTAAACGCAGTATCCAACTTTGTTTTTTCTTGTTTTGGATACAAACTTCCCACCATACTTGAAATATTTGGTTTGAAAAAGCCATTCCCAAAAATAATAACACCAAGAGCAGACCACATTAAGGTAGTAGCCAAACTTAGATCTGTACTGAACATACTGGCACTAGCAAAAAGCAACATTTGCCCGGTTGCCATCAACAAGCCACCCAACAGAATACAATTTCTGTTCCCAAAAAAGCGATCAGAAACAAAGCCACCAAGCATTGGTGTGAGATAGCACAAGCCCAAAAACCCACCATATATTATAGACGCATCAGCCTCTTTCATCATCAACGAATTGACCAAAAACAAGGTCAACAATGCTCTCATGCCATAAAAGTTGAATCTTTCCCACATTTCTGTTCCAAATAAAACCCAAAGCCCTTTTGGATGTCCTGTTTTTACTGTTGTTTCATTCATTTTTAATTTTTTTTATTGGTTGTTGGTTTAATGGTTGAAAAATAGGTAAAAAAATGTTACAAAAGCACGTTTCAATCACCTTTTTTTAATATTTGTCAAAAAAACGCAACTTTTATTGAATAAAAAAATTTTTGAATCAAAATTTAACTTTCGTGATTTGGCAAAAGATTTTTATTACTTTTGATAAAAAAAAATGACGCCCGAAAATTTACAAACAATTGCCTTCAAATGGTTTGATGCTTTCAATAACCATAATCTCGACCAGCTATTATCGCTTTATGATGATAATGCCGAGCATTATAGCCCAAAATTAAAAGTACAACAGCCAGAAACCAAGGGTTTTATTTCTGGAAAAAATCAATTGCGAGCATGGTGGCAATCGGCATTTGACCAACTTCCTAGCCTGCAATACAAACCAAGTTCGTTTACTGCAAATAATGATCGAATTTTTATGGAATATACACGCAGTGTCGATAATCAAGAGCCGCTTTTGGTGGCTGAAGTGTTGGTTGTGAGAGACGGAAAAATCACGGCGTCACGGGTATATCACGGTTAATTTTATATTTTGCAAAAACATAAATCATTTATTATGAAAAAGTTACATTTATTTTACAGTTGTTTTCTATTCTTATTTTTATTTACAAATTGTAAAAATGAAAACAAAAATCAAGATTTTTCGGCTTTGACAAAAGCGTATTTCAACGACAAAAATAGTTTTGATCCACTTGGCGCAACCCAAAATGGGCAACACCAATTTGATGGTCAATTGCAGCTGGATATGACCGATGCTTATCGAAAAAAGTTGGGCGAATTTTATAAAAAATACCTTCAAGAATTGAAAAAAATTGAGGTTTCAATGCTTTCGCCAGACGAAAAAGTGAGCTTTGACATCATGCAATGGGAAATAAATCG
>JAYTNQ010000070.1:0-5239 GCA_043748255.1 Bacteroidota bacterium | reverse complement strand
CAAAAGATATCGTAAAAATGGAAATAGAAAGAAGAGCAATAGATGTGAAAATTCAGGAACTACACTCAAAAATAAAAACATACAATCCTAGAACAGCGGTAGAGAAGAAGCAATTTATAAGAAAGTGTATGGGTGAAGATTGTAAAGGGTTTTTATCGTCTCAATGGAAATGTGGAATGTGTAATCACTGGAGTTGTCCTGACTGTCATGTAGTAATTGGTTTGGAGAGAGGTCAAGAGGCATCTGGAATAGTGCATGAATGTAATGCGGACACTCTTGCCACTGCCAAATTGCTGGATTCAGACACAAAAATGTGTCCCAAATGTTCGACCGGAATATTCAAAATAGATGGTTGTGATATGATGTTTTGTGTAGAATGCCACACGTCATTTAGTTGGAAAACAGGAAAAATAGAAACAGGACATATTCACAACCCTCATTACTTCGAGTGGTTACGAAATGGAGGTCAAACGGTTGACAGAAATCCAGATGAGGTGCGTTGCGGTAGGGAAATGGATCACTATTTCGTAGAGAGAATGCTAAGAAAATTTCGGACAGAAAGGAATAACATATCAAGTCATGTTCGTGATTGTCTGTCAGCAAGAGCTAGATTCATCATTCATACAAGAGCAGTGAATATGGTTCAGTTTGGTAGAATGGAAGGATATGAAGATAACTTGGATTTACGAATTCAATTCATGTTGAATAAATTGAACGACGAAGAATTCAAGAAAAGATTGCAACAGCGTGAGAAACAGAATGCGAAGAAACAAGAATATTTAAATATAGTAGGAATGTTCGTGAATTGTCAAACAGAAATATTCTATAGAATCGACAATATGATAGACACAACCCAATATGATATGATGCAGACGCAGATAGATGCGTTAGTGAATGAATCTGACCGTTTGATGGAATACACAAATGAATGTCTCAAGAACATTTCGAAAACATACAGTAGTACAAAATATCATTTCGAATACAATTTCGAATTAAAGAGTAGATAGATATTTGTGGTTGAAAGTAGATAGTTGTGTATATTGTATTTTTTTGTGATGTCATCATACGACAAAATACATATAGAGAAATGATTTAATAATTAAATATCTAAAATGAGAAACATAAATAATGTGTCAAATACAATGATATGCCATTTGAGAGATATTTTAAATGTGAATACGTTACACACAATAGAAAGAATCGACCAAATAGTGAATGTTATAAGTATTCATAACCGATTAACAATAAAGAACAAGATGGCGATAGTGCATGAAGAAAGTGGTTTAGATTATTCTTTGCTTTATGTTTTGAATGATTGTCATATTTCTATAAAAACATTTCCTGAAACGGGTTGTCTAACATTCCATTTATATTTTTTTAGGAATTATGACCACACAGATTGTTGTCTAATATATGATTTTTTACTCGAAGCATTCGATGCAGATAGGACAGAAAGTACGGTGGAGTTTGACGATATAACAACTGTATAATATTGTATACATCTATATAAATGGACCCAATTGTGGAATTAAAAGACCCAGATGTGAAATACATAGCAGAAGGAACATTTGGTTGTGTATTTTCATCAAAAATTCAATGTCGTGATGAAAATGAAAAAAGGTTACAAGGAAGTAATAAATATGTATCGAAAGTGAGTGTAGTATCGGAAGATAAAATGATCGATAAAGAAATTCTACTTGGAAAGATGATAGTAGAAAACATAAAAGATTACGACTACTATTTCGCCCCTATTTTGAATAGTTGTCCTATAAATATAGGTGTAATAGAAGACAATGAAATAAAAAGATGTGAAATAGTTAGTAAAGATGAAGACGCTTCGAAGAGAGAATATGTATCAAGTACTTTAAAATATATAGGAAAAAACAGTTTATGTGATTATTTAGACACCCAAATAAAAAATGAAAAAAAACAGGTGAAAGCAATTTTAGAGACACATTTACATTTGATGAAAGCTTTACAAAAATTATTAGATTTGGAAGATTCAATGATTCATTACGATTTGAAAGATGGAAATATCATATTCGATGAAGTGTATAATGTGCCGATTATAATAGATTATGGTTTATCATTTACGAAATCCCAATTATTAAAAACCCCATTAAGTATCGAAAATTTGGAGAAGGTCTTTTATGTTTATTATGAGAAATATTCAGCGTGGAATATAGATATAGTTCTATTGTCTTACATAACCCAATCAATAATTATAAAGGAAAAAGTAAATATAACTCATCAAGTATTACAACCGTATCATAAAAACTTGATGAGAGTGGTAGATGATTTTGTAGCAGGAAGTATACTATTTGAGACAAATGAAGAACGATCAAAATTTACGGATAATACAAAGAATTATTTATTAAAATTTGAAAGAAAACCTATCCGTGTCTTAATAGATGAATTAAGTCAACGATGGAAATCTTGGGACAATTATTCAATAGCAGTTATGTATTACATTTACATATTGGAACATGATTATCTCTTAAAAAACAAATATATAAATTTGTATCGAATGTTATTGAAAGAAATAATTTACACAACTTTTGAGCGTGAGAGACATGAACCGATGAGAACTTATGAATCAATAATACTATTATCAAGATTATAGTTGTCTTTTTTTTTTAACGGTTTTATTATGAATACGTTTGATATTTTCTTTATAAATTATGTATACACAATTGATTTCGTGGAATATGAAAAGAGACGGATGAATAAGAATGTCTTTGATGTATGTGAAACTTGTTAGAAAATTAGTTGTAGTTATAGAATCAATATCAGTATATAGTTTGTTGTCTAAATCAATATTGTATACAAATAAATGACTGAGATCATATTTGATAGAATCTTGAATTCGATAATTCTTGAAATATTGAAATATCTCGATGGAAGATAGTATACATTTTTCGTCTTTGAAAGAGTGAATAAATTTATGCGTCTTGACAATTTCATTTGAAGGGTTTATAAATATCGATACAATATTAATGGATTTCATATTTTCCTTGAAAATTTTTTCGTTTTCATTATATAATCGAACTTGTTTATCAATCCAATCAGTATCGACATCAATTTCGTGTGAATCCATTTATCTTATAGTATCAAAAGTTTAAGCTATCATCGGCAGAACGCAAAAAGCGTTGTTTCGATTTTCTATATTCATTTCCAAATATAGACAATTCATCATCATTTGGATACAAATCTAAAATGGATTTAAATTCATTTGAAACTTGGTTTTCCTCCTTATTTGGCATCATCATAAACATTCTGATTTTTGTCCTATATTGTTCTCTTGGTGTTTGAAAATGATTTATGTCATACTTATACACCTTTTTGTATGGAGTAGTATCGAGATAAATTCCATCGAGTGATAAATAAAAAATAAATTTTCCATCATATATTTCAACATTTATAGTAGTATAGTTAATATAAAAAATATTGAAACCTAAAATGACATCAGTTATACCGTTAAGATCTTCTTTTAAATATGATAAAAATTCATTGACTGCTCTCCGGTAAAAATGATTAAATATTTTAATTTTAGTTTGTAACAAATCATCATAGCAGTAGTCAGTAATTCGTGTTTGAATACTGTCATCGTCGTGAAAAAATGAATTAGTTTCATTTAGTACACTAAAAAACCAAAATTCACAAGAAAACGGATATTCATTTTCAAGAGAATATAATACTTGTGGCATTTCATCGTATCGTGCGAGTTTGTCAATTTCAATGACAGTTTCATTTAGTAATCGATTAAAAAATATATACGGTTGTTCTTGCATAAAAAAATAACAAAAATATCTTTATGTAATTATTTTTTATTCTTACTGATAAGAGATAAAATTTGAGATGCATTTTTGAGTGTTAAATTTAAAGATGATGATATACCACCATCTTTAATTATCATGTCAATGCAAATACAACATATATCACTTAAATTTTCTTGTGCTGTTTCTACCAGAGTACATTGAACCGTGTCCCAATATTTGTCTCCACATATTTTTAGGAGTTTTGAAAGACAATACCATTGAATATGTGAAGAGTCGACCCTGATTTTATTAGCCAACAAAATGGCGGATTGTAAAACGTCACAATTCGTATGCAACTGATGAGAGACGTTTGAAACAGTACACATTACGTCTGTGTCATTGAAAGAATGAGTATTCTCAATGACTTCCTTGAAATATTTTCCATATACACTTGGATACTTGTTAAACCAAATATATCTCAAATTTGAAAACACGTTTAATTTCATCAATAACATATGATATTCTTGATAATTTGACACAGACAATTCACGTATAACTTCCATAGAGAACATTGTCCGCACATAATATTTGTCTCGGTTTGCGACCTCCCCGCCTAGTAATTGTCTTTGGTGTAGCATTTTAAGAATAAATCCCCATGCGTGAATCGTAGGAAGAATGAATATTGGTTTGCACGACCAAAAACGTGATTTAATAGGTATGTCGTAAATATTTTGGAGACAGGTGCGTATTAGATCAAAACTGACTGGTTCAACTTTATTTTCCATAATACATTCCAACAATTCCAAATCATTAATTTGAGCGGTGGCCAGACATATGTCTAGAACAAATAATTCAAAAGTTTTTTTCATTTTGTATTAATTTATGATGAAGACATCATATAACGAAGTGAATACTCCCACTTTCTTTCATAAATGAAGAATTCTACTTTGCAAACGTTAAAATGACGTCAATAAAAAAATCGTCATATAATATAAATATCAATGAAAAATCAAACAATAACTGTAATTGGGTACTATGACCATAATAATACGGGGGATGAACAGTATAAATTGACATTTAAAAAGATGATCGTAGACAATCTGCCATATGACAGAAACACCAAATACAATATACGATTTGTGGACTGTGACAAATTAAAAAAAACTGAGATAATTGAAACAGAGATAATAATATTGGGTGGTGGTGACATTTTAAACAATTATTTTTTAGACGAAATAAATGAAAAATTCAAGAACAAAAAGAACAAAATAATAGCTGTTTCAGTAGGTCTTCCTTACATCAATATATTGATAAAGACAGAAAAATTGTCAATAATAGATTACATATTCTTAAGAACCGAACAAGATATGGAAACATTTGGTCGTTATTTTCAGAAAGAGCGTTTATTTTATTTACCTGACATATCGTATTATTTGAAAAATATCGAGAAACCAAAACAAAAAAACGAATATTTTAATGTT
>JAYTNQ010000069.1:0-5244 GCA_043748255.1 Bacteroidota bacterium | reverse complement strand
AATCAGATTTTTGACTTTCATTTTGTTGTGATATTTTTTCAAACAAAAGCTGTGCCGACAGATATTGTTTGTCCTTAAATAGCGAAATTGCTTCTTGAAGTGAAGCAGTTTCGGGATTATAAATAGCTGTTTTTTGTGCAGAAATTGAAATACAATTTACAAAAAATGAAATTAAAATAAATAGCCGAAATTGTTTGTTCATCATTTTTGGTTTTAAAAATTCAAAGATATTAATTCCAAATTTGATAACGATTGTATTGCAAAATTTATTGCACAATTTATTTTTTAATCCAATAAAATTTGATTATTTAGTAAATCTTCAAATGTTTCACGACTTCTTATGAGTGTTGCCTTTCCGTCATTCCACAAAACTTCCGAAGGTTTGTAGCGTGAATTATAATTTGACGACATCGAAAAACAGTAGGCACCTGCATTTCGAAATGCCAATATATCTCCCTCCTTGATTTCTGCAATTCGACGATTGTTGCCAAATGTGTCTGTTTCGCAAATATAACCCACAACGGTATAAAATCGCTCTTTCCCTTTTGGATTCGAGATGTTTTCGATATGGTGTTGTGACCCATAAAGCATTGGTCTTATAAGGTGGTTAAAACCGCTATCAACCCCAGCAAATACTGTTGATGTTGTTTGTTTTACTACATTTACTTTGGTCAAAAAATAGCCTGCCTCGCTTACTAAAAATTTGCCTGGCTCAAATGCCAATGTCAATTCTCGTCCATATTCTTTTTCGAATTGTAGGAATCGCTTTGATAATTTTTTTCCAAATTCTTCGATATTTGTTTCAATATCATTTTTGTGATATGGCACTTTGAAACCACTTCCAAAATCTAAAAAATCTAAAGTTTTGAAATTTTTTGCTGCCTCAAATAATATTTCTGCTGCATACAAAAACACTTCTATGTCCAAAATATCTGATCCTGTGTGCATGTGAATCCCGTTGATGTGCATTCCAGTATTTTCTACAATACGCAGAATATGAGGCATTTGATGTATTGATATGCCAAATTTACTATCTATATGACCAACTGAAATATTTGTATTTCCGCCAGCCATTACGTGTGGATTAATTCTTATACACACCGGAATTTTTGGATATTTGGTGCCAAATTGTTCTAAAACCGACAAATTATCGATGTTTATTTGAACATTTTTGTGTGCGACTTCTTCAATTTCTTCAAACGAAACACCATTTGGCGTATAGATGATTTGCGATGGTTCAAAACCTGCATGAAGTCCTAAAAGTACTTCTTGAATAGAAACGGTGTCTAAATTGGCACCTATTTTTTTGAACAATTGCAAAATCGAAATATTTGATAATGCTTTTGCAGCATAGTTAATGCGTACATTTTTTACTTTCGAAAATGCTCCCGTAAGCCGTTTATATTGGGATTTTATTTTTTCGGCATCATATACATACAACGGACATTCAAATTCTGATGCGATTGTGATTAATTCTTTTGCTAACATTTTTTTTTGTAAAAATACTATTCCATTTTTTATTTTCAAATTAATTTGTTCAATTTCACAAAATTAGACATATTGTTATGAACCTAACATTATGTTTATTATTAAATGTTTGGCAAATCTCCATTTCCTTTTGTAGGCAAATTGCTATAGCCCATCAAATAGGTATCTACTGCACGAGCGGCCTCTCTTCCTTCAGAAATGGCCCAAACAATGAGCGATTGTCCTCGTCGCATATCGCCCGCAGCAAAAATATTTGATATATTGGTTTGATAATTTTGTGTTTTAAAGTTATTTCGTTCATCTATTTCTAAACCCAATTGCTGGCTCAATGTTTTTTCTGGACCTACAAATCCCAATGCTAATAATGCCAATTCGCAAGGCCAAATTTTTTCTGAATTTGGTTTTTCAATCAATTCTGGGCGCATACCTCGAACGGTTTTCCATGCTACTTCTACGGTTTTTAGGCCTATTAATTCGTTGTTTTCATTGGTCAAAAATTCTTTGGTATTAATGAGCCAATTGCGATCACAACCCTCCTCGTGCGAGGAAGTGCTTTTGAGTTGTAGCGGCCAGAACGGCCATGGCGTACTTTGACTTCTTAAAACGGGTGGTTTTGGCATGATTTCAAAATTGGTAACCGTTTTAGCCCCTTGTCTATTTGCAGTTCCTACACAGTCCGAGCCTGTATCACCCCCTCCAATAACAATTACGTTTTTGTTTTTTGCTATAATTTGATCTTCGATTTTTTCTCCAAATAGTGTTTTTGTTTGTTGGGTCAAAAAAGTCATTGCTTGTTCAACTCCTTTGCTATCAATTCCTTTTGTTAGCAAACTTCGGCTTTCTGTCGCACCACCACATAGCACAATGGCATCAAAATTTTGTAATGTAGCCGTTTCAAAATTGACTCCAACATTAGTGTTGGTTTTAAATTCAATTCCTTCGGCTTCCAAAATCGCTACTCGACGATCAATAATGTTTTTTTCTAATTTAAAGTTTGGTATTCCATAGCGCAATAAGCCACCAATGGCGTTGTCTCTTTCAAAAACAGTTACTTGATGCCCAGCACGATTTAGTTGCTGGGCTGCAGCCAATCCAGCCGGGCCGGAGCCAACAACGGCAATGGTTTTTCCAGTTTTTTGTTTTGGTATTTCTGCAATAATCCAATTATTTTCAAATGCTTTTTCGATGATATTTTTTTCGATATTTTCAATAGCAACAGGTGCTGCAATGATTCCTAAAACGCATGATTTTTCGCAAGGCGCAGGACATAATCGACCTGTAAATTCTGGAAAATTGTTTGTAGATTGCAAAATATCTAAAGCTTCTTTCCATTTTTCTTGATGTACCAAATCATTAAAGTCTGGAATCAAATTTCCAAGCGGACAAGCGCTATGACAAAAAGGGATGCCACAATCCATACAACGAGAGCCTTGTTCTTTGCTTTTTGTTGAAGATAATGGAATTGTAAATTCATTAAAATTAGTTAGCCTTTCGGCAATTGCAATATTTTGTTCATCGTTTCTCTCAAATTCGACAAAGCCGCCTATTTTTCCCATTGTTTTATTTTTTTAAAATTACAAAAAATAACATGTTAATTTATTTGATTTTTTTTGTTTAAACTGTTTGTAAGGCTAATTTTTCTAATGCTTTTTTGTATTCTACGGGCATTATTTTCAAAAAATACTGCTGTTGATTTTGCCAATCATCCAAAATTCTTTTTGCCAAAGGGCTATTTGTGTATAAAGAATGATTTTTGATTAATCGCCATAATTTTGAAATATCATCTGCTTGCAAAGTTTCAAATTCGATCATTTCGGTATTGCATAGTCCATTTTTGAAATTACCGTCTTTATCAAAAACAAATGCAACTCCGCCACTCATACCTGCAGCAAAATTGCGCCCAGTTTTGCCCAAAACTACTACAATTCCACCAGTCATATATTCGCATCCATGATCACCAATACCTTCTACAACAGCTGTTGCGCCAGAGTTTCTCACTGCAAATCGCTCACCTGCCATGCCATTGATATAGGCTTCGCCAGCAATAGCTCCATAAAGTGCTACATTGCCAATGATAGTATTTTCTTCGGGTTTGAAAGTTGCCAACGGTGGTACTTTTACAATTAATTTTCCTCCAGAAAGCCCTTTTCCAAGATAATCATTACAATTTCCATGAATTTTGAAAGACAATCCATTTGTAGCAAATGCACCAAAACTTTGTCCTGCCGAACCTTCAAAATCTATCAAAATGGTATCGTCTGGCAAACCTTGTGCGCCATATATTTTGGATATTTCATTACTCAAAATTGCACCAACAGCTCTGTCTGTATTTTTTATTTTAAAATTTATCCTGGTTTTTTCTTTTCTATAAATAGAAGGGATAGCTGCTTTAATGATTTCAAAATCAAGTACATGATCCAACTCGTGATTTTGTTTGGTCGTATTATAATTGGGTACTTCGTTTGCTTTTTGAGGTTTATATAGTATTGCTGATAAATCTAAACCGTTGGTTTTGTGATGATCAACTGCTTTTTTTACGTTTAATTTTTGTGATTGCCCCACCATTTCTTTGAGAGTTCTAAAACCCAATTGTGCCATAATCTCTCTCAATTCTTCGGCAATAAAATACATAAAATTGATGATATGCTCTGGCGTTCCTTTGAAATTTTTTCGCAATTCTGGGTCTTGTGTTGCAATGCCGACAGGACAGGTATTGAGATGGCAAGCCCTCATCATAATACAACCCGAAGCAACAAGTGGAGCTGTGGCAAACCCAAATTCTTCGGCTCCCAAAAGGGCTGCTATCGCCACATCACGACCTGTTTTTAATTGTCCATCACACTCTAAAACAACTCGACTTCGAAGATCATTCAAAATCAAAGTTTGCTGTGCTTCTGCCAACCCAAGCTCCCACGGAATACCAGTATGTTGAAGTGAGGTGAGAGGTGCAGCCCCGGTGCCACCATCATATCCAGAAATCAAAATAACATCGGCTTTGGCTTTTGCAACGCCTGCCGCAATCGTACCGACGCCTACTTCTGCAACCAATTTTACATTTATTCTTGCTTCGCGATTTGCGTTTTTGAGATCAAAAATAAGTTGCGACAAATCTTCAATCGAATAAATATCGTGATGTGGCGGTGGCGATATTAGCCCAACATAAGGAGTAGCGTTTCTAACCTCGGCAATCCATGGCACCACTTTGTCGCCCGGAAGTTGCCCTCCTTCTCCCGGTTTTGCGCCTTGTGCCATTTTGATTTGAATTTCTTGTGCGTGGGTCAAATAGTTGATAGAAACGCCAAATCTACCTGAAGCTACTTGCTTGATAGCGCTGTTTCTAGAATCACCATTTTGATCCTTTTGAAAACGTTTTGAGTCTTCTCCGCCTTCACCAGAATTGCTTTTTCCTCCAATTCTATTCATGGCAATTGCCAAATTTTCATGTGCTTCTTGGCTTATAGAACCATAGGACATTGCGCCGGTTTTGAATTTTTTGACAATTTCGGTCCATGGTTCAACTTCTTCAATTGCGATGGGATCAAGATTATTAAATTCAAACAATCCTCTGATAGTCATCAAGTTACTGCTTTGCTCATTGACCATTTTTGAATATTCTTGGTAGCTTTCGGGACTATTAAGTCTTACGGCTTGCTGTAATTTTGAAATAGTAGTTGGGTTAAAAAGGTGTTGCTCGCCATTTCTACGCCAGCGATAAACACCTCCAATTTCCAAAGGAAGCAAATTGGCAATTTTGGT
>JAYTNQ010000068.1:0-1917 GCA_043748255.1 Bacteroidota bacterium | reverse complement strand
ACCCGAAGAAAAACAACCTTAAAAAATGGTTGGTTTTGATGAATATTCCTTTTCAAATGGGAATAATTATATTTTTATTTTCGAGTTTGGGCAATTGGCTAGATCAAAAAAAACAAAATGAAACTCCGGTTTTCACTATCTGTTTGTCACTTTTTGCTATATTTTTATCGCTCTATTTTGTAATCAAACAATTAAATAATTTGAATAAAAAAAATGATGACTAAAATAATACATTTTTTGAAATACTTTTTCCCATTAAGCATTACGCTTTTTTTGATTCAAAAGTACATTTCGGAAACCTTTTTTGAAAGCTATATTTTTTTGTTTGACACATTACAAATTTATAGTTTTCATGTGATTACAGCATTAATAATCTATTTGATTTTGGTTATTATCCAAAAAAAAGAACCAACCAAAACCGGTTTTGCTTTTATGGCAGCAAGTATTTTAAAAATGTTGGCCGTAGTTTTGTTTTTGTTACCCCTGATTCAATCCAACTTGGATAACAAATTACCAACATTAACAGCGTTTTTTGTGCCATACTTTATGTTTTTAATAATCGAAACCTATTTTTCGGTACGATTAATACACGAGAACGACCCTCAAACACCGTAAAATAATAAAAGTCAAGCATTTTTTTAATAATTTTATGGTTATGTTTTCAAAATACAATTAAATATGTACCTTTGCAAAAAATTAAAAGTAACAAAGAAACTTGATTTAATAATGGTATTTTCAAACAAATCACTCCTATATATTACAGCCGTTTTTTTAGTATGTTTTCCATTTATAAATTTTGCAAACAACCAGCATACAGCCGCTGTAGAGACAGTTGGTGCTGTTGAAGCACACCCGTCGCACGAAAGCAAAACAGAAAGCGCATTTAATGCTAGCGAAATGATCAATGAGCATATTGGTGACGCACACCAATTTCACATTATGGATTGGAATGGTGCGCCAATCGCATTAGACCTCCCAGTGATTTTGTGGGCAAATAATGGGTTGAATGTGTTTTCGTCTGCCGCATTTCATCATGACAATTCTGGAATGCACGAAGTAGTCCAAAATGGCGAAACCTTTGTAAAGTTCAATGAGGTTATTTATTATGCAGATCAGTTCAAAACATTGGCAGACGCAGACAAAAGTGCTTTTAATTTTGACGTAAGACCATTAGATTTTTCGATCACAAAAAATGTTTTTTCGATGATTATGTCAGCAATAATCTTGTTTTTGTTGTTTTTCTTTGCCTCAAAAACATACAAAAACAACAATCTAATTCCAAAAGGATTATCAGGGTTTTTGGAGCCGTTAGTTGTTTTTGTCCGTGATGATATTGCGATTCCAAATATTGGAGCCAAAAAAGCAGCCAAATATACACCCTATTTATTGACTGTGTTTTTCTTTGTTTGGATCAATAATTTGATTGGATTGATACCGTTTTTCCCATTTAGTTCCAACTTAACTGGCAATATCTATTTTACATTTGTGCTGGCACTCATCACTTTTATTGTAACCACATTTAGCGGAAACAAAGCCTATTGGGGACATATTTTGATGCCACCTGTACCAAAAGCATTATATCCAATTATGATTCCTATTGAAATTATTGGTATTTTTACAAAACCATTTGCCCTCATGATTCGTTTGTTTGCCAATATTACGGCTGGACACATCATTATTTTGAGTTTGGTATCATTAATTTTTATTTTTCAATCGGTAGCTGTAGCCCCAATATCTGGAGCTTTTGTATTGTTTATGAGCGTTTTAGAATTGATTGTTGCCGCCCTACAAGCCTATGTATTTACGTTATTAACAGCGCTTTTTATTGGTCAAGCTGTTGAGGATCATGACCATCATTAATCGAGTTTTATTAATTATTAACTATATAAATTTTTCATTATGGTATTAGCTGGAATC
>JAYTNQ010000067.1:0-1919 GCA_043748255.1 Bacteroidota bacterium | reverse complement strand
TTGAAGTAGATTTTGCTTTCAACGAACTGCAATTTATCGAATTCATAAAAATTTCGATATCTGGAATGCTAAATACTCCTGTTGAACCTTTTATAGTTGTCAATAATTTTTCAGATTGTTCTGTGAAAGTTTTTACAGGAATTCTCAATTCTTCTTTTCCACCTGAAATAATTACTAAATCGCTGTTTATTTCGTATTCAAAATTTCCACCACTTTCGTTTCTTATAATTTTGATTATTGGATAAAATAATTTCTCGACTTTATTCAAATTAGCATCGCCAGCAAATAATTGTTTGTCGCCAAGTAATTTAAACAAAGCGTAAACTTCACTCCACTCTCCTTTATTTCCACTTAACATAAAATCTCTTTGGCTTTTCTCCAATCATCATTATCCCAGACCCTACCGTTATAAGATACATTTGCAATGAAATTATAATATTCATCAACTATTAAACCTCCTGTCCACGTAGAACCACCAAGATTAAATCTATCAATATATTGATTGCAAAGTAGTACTGCATTTTTAAAACTATCTACTTCAACAAAAACTGATTGTTTTGGGTTTTGTATTAAGTTAAGTTTTTCGTTAATTGACATTTGATCAAAACGTATATAATCATAATTACTCGCTAATTGAACAAACATTTTTCTTGTTGTTTTTTCTATCATAATTTTAATTTTTTTAGTATTTCTAATGCTGTCGCCTGAATTGCTGGAACGGCAACAGAATTTCCAAATTGTTTATAGGCAGATGCGTCAGCAACAGGAATGATATAATCATCTGGAAAACCTTGTAATCTTGCCCATTCACGCGGTGTCATTTTGCGTATTCCTTCACGATTTACGGTTCCTTTTATATGTGTTGTTGGCGTATAATCTTTAATTCTATGGTCTAAAACCAAGTTTCTTTCTCTACCCATTCCTCCAACAACAATTGCGTTTGCAGTTCCATTGTCTGGAATAATTGCATAGCCAAAACCGTTTCCTTTGCTTGCGTGTCTTGCCTTGTGATTTACCAAAGTTTGAACATATTGAGTTGAAAGAAAATATTTTGTTGGTGGAACATTTCTTTCTTTTACATTTTCAAAAGTTGGATTGTTTTCCAAAGGTTCAGGATATTCAAAACTCGAAATATTTAACTCTTTGGCGAAGCCAACGATATAAATTCTCTCACGATTTTGTGGAACACCGAAATTTTTTGCATTTATAATTTGTGGTTCGGGAACATAATAGCCCAAGTCATTTCGTAAAACATTGAGGATTGTTTCTAACGTTTTCCCTTTGTCGTGACTTCGTAAACCTTTTACGTTTTCAAGAAAAACAGCTTTTGGTTTGTGCTTTTTGATTATTTCTGCAACATCAAAAAATAAAGTACCTCGAGTATCGTCAAATCCTCCACGTTTTCCCGCAATCGAAAATGCTTGGCATGGAAATCCGGCACATAGCAAATCGAAATCTGCAGGAATATAATCTTTAATTTGTTGTTTTGTAATGTCTCCAAACGGAACTTCTCCAAAGTTCACTTTATAAGTTTTTTGCGCATTTTTGTCCCACTCGCTTGTGAAAACGCATTTTCCGCCAAGATTTTGCATTGCCATTCTAAAACCACCAATTCCTGCAAATAAATCTATGAATTTGAAGGTATAATTTTTTGGTGTTGGAAACGGTACGTTTTCAACCTCAAAAAGTAATTGTTGCATTGCATCTTCTGCAACAATTGATAAATTTTCTACTTCTTGTTTGTATGCAATAAAGTTGTCTAAGGCTTTTTCTGCGTCTTTTTTATAATATCTTGAAACTCCATTTCGGATATTGTGCAAATAATGAGTTAAAACGGCTTTATTACTATTTGGCTCAACAACTCTTATTTGATAACGTTTGCCATCAAATTCGTCAATACTAATATTTTCTTTTAAATC
>JAYTNQ010000066.1:0-1924 GCA_043748255.1 Bacteroidota bacterium | reverse complement strand
TTAACATCATTTCTATAGACATAAAAACGATAATCGCATTGCGGCGATACAACACCCCAAAAATGCCAATGCAAAACAAGATTGCAGCCAAGACAAGGTAGTTCTGAATACCTATTTGTTCTAATATATTTCTCATAATTGTTTTTCTGATTTTTCTTTTTTAGACAATAAAACGGCACCTATCATAGCTACCAAAAGCAATATTGATACAAATTCAAATGGTACCATAAATCCTGATTCGCCATCAAGGAGCACTTTTCCTAAAACCTTGATCGACTGAAAATCTTGTCCCGATTGCGCATAACTTTCGATAGTGGGTTGTGCCTTTACAAAAGCCGACAATACCACCAAAGCCACCAAACAAAACGATACTACCGCCGCAAATTTGGCAAAAATGGGTTTGTGAGGCTCGTCTTCTTGATTAAGATTCATCAACATAATCGTAAACAAAAACAGCACCATTATAGCACCCGAATAAACGATAACATGCACAAAAGCAAGAAATTGAGCGTTCAAAAGCAGGTAGTGACCCGCAATCGAAAAAAAGCAAATCACCAAATAAATCGCACTGTGAATAGGGTTTTTGCTGATGATCGTCAAAAGCGCTGTGCCCAAAGTCACCGCCGACAAAAAGTAGAAAATGATTAAAATTGTTGACATTAGTTTTGTGTATTTAGTTGGGTGTTTTGCATTGCCAAATCTAATGGCATGACCAATTTGTCTTTTCCAAATATAAAATCTTCACGCTCATAACTCGATGGCACCAAAACCTTGGATGTCGTCAAATAGATAGCATCTTTTGGGCAGGCTTCCTCGCACAAACCACAAAAAATACAACGCAACATATTGATTTCATACACCGAAGCATACTTTTCTTCGCGATACAAATGTTTTTCGTCACTTTTGCGTTCGGCAGCCGTCATCGTGATCGCCTCTGCCGGGCACGACAGCGCACACAATCCACAAGCTGTACAGTTTTCGCGACCCTGCTCATCCCGTTTTAGCATGTGTTGCCCACGATACACAGGGCTCATCTCCCGCACCTGCTCCGGATATTGAATCGTAACCTTGCGCATAAACAAATGCTTGATCGTAATCCACAAGCCTTTGGCAATCGCCACAAGATACATCCGCTCCAAAAAAGTCATATCCTTATTAGAAACCTGCTTTTTTCTGCCCGATAATGAAATTGATTCTATATTCATTTTTCTTTTTTTTTGGAGCTTTTTCCTGCTATCCGCTATATCTTTTATTTTTTTCTAAAGAAAAAAAAATAAAAGGATGCCGCTGCTATCAGGGCTATGGCTCCCCGTTTTTATATTATTTATCGTTTTTAAATCCTATTCTAACCCGTTCCTGTACAGCCTCTTTCTTGTCCATCAACTCATCCAAATAACTAAAAACAAGTTCAATGTTCTTATCATGATTTTGTATCTTTTTCTTTATAGCCTCAATTTCTAATTTTGTAGTCAGATTTTCTGTAAAAAACTGTCTTATTTTTGTAAAAACCCTAATAATTTGAATATTTACCCGTATCGCCTCCGCACTATTCACCACACTCGAAAGCATTGCAACTCCCTGCTCTGTAAACGCCATCGGCACATATCTTGTTCCTCCCCAACTTGAGGTGCCAATTTGGCTCCTCAAGATTTCTGCTTCAACCTCATTAAGTTCAAACATAAAATCCTCAGGAAATCGTTCCATATTTCTACGAACCTGCCTTTTTAATTGCTTGGTTTCTATCTTATACAAATCTGCTAAATCTTTGTCAATCATTATTTTATGTCCCCGAATCAAATAAATTCTATTATTTATGACCTCGTCCGGAATTATCATTTCTTGGCTCATAATGCTATCTTTTTAGAAGTAGTTACCGTTTGAAACCACCAAATCTAATTCACAATCTATTATTATACTCGTTCGT
>JAYTNQ010000065.1:0-1932 GCA_043748255.1 Bacteroidota bacterium | reverse complement strand
TGACGTTGTAGAAAGCAATAATTCTAGTACTTCTTCCCAAATTGTTATTGGCTCGTTTGATCCAAATGACAAAATGGAGGCTCATGGCGATAAAATTTTGTTTTCTTCTTTTGATTCAAACGACTTTTTGACCTATACTATTAGATTTGAAAACACTGGGACTGCGAGTGCAATAAACGTAAAAATCACCGATGTTTTGGATTCAAAATTAGATGAAAATTCTATCAAAATGGTTGATGCGAGTCATCAATATTCGATGGATCGCGTTGGAAATTTGTTGACATGGAATTTTGAAAATGTTCAATTACCGGCTTCGCTTGCCAACACCAATATTGGCAAAGGATATATCACTTTTTCGATCAAACCGAAGGCTGGATATGCTGTTTCAGACATTATCACAAATGCAGCTTCGATATATTTTGATTTTAATCCGACCGTGATTACCAATACTTTTTTGACAGAATTTGTGGTACCGCTATCTACAAACGATTTTGAGAATCGCGATGTAGTTTTTTATCCTAATCCAACATTTGACCTTGTCAATATTGAACTCAAAAATAATTTGGATAAGATTGAGTCTATCAAGGTTTATGACCCTTTGGGCAAAATGATTTTGAGCAAAACCGCTGCTGATATAAATTTACAAACCATTGATTTGTCTGGTTTTTCCGCTGGATTGTATGCTGTTGAGGTGACTACAGATAAACAGCTGCGGGTGGTAAAAAAGCTAGTAAAGCAATAATTTCATAAAAAATATTGGCAGGCTACGATTACAAACAAAATTAGATAGGCAACACCAAGCGCAAGTTTGATAAAACTCGAGGTTAGAAAACCCAAAAAGGCACCAAAGGCGGCTTTCAAAGCACGTTTTTGGTCGGTTGGGTTAAAGCAAATTTCGCCTACAAAAGCACCTATAAAAAGTCCAATTACAAAGCCAATTGGTGGAAAAAAAAGTCCTATAATCAAGCCTATATTGGTGCCCCACATGCCGTAGCGGCTTCCTCCAAATCGTTTTGCTCCCTTTGCCGGAATGGTATAATCAAGTATTGTAATGGCAATTGTAGCGATGAATGTGATGGCCAGAATCCAATTGTTTTGCGGAACTGTTTTTGTGAAATAGAGCAGCAATAACCCAATCCAACTCATGATTGGCCCGGGAAGAATTGGCAAAACACTGCCCAAAACACCAATCAACATACACAAAAACCCGATAATAAGCAATAGATAATCCATAACCAAAAAAGTATTATATTTGAAAATTAAATCCAAGCATTTAATTTTTCTTGTAGTTTGTCAAAAATGAAGCCAAAATATTTTATATTTTTTATTTTTTTATTTCAATCGTGCAATTGGTTTGAAAACCGAGTGCCCAAGAAGGACGCACTTTTGCAAAAGGAGCTCAAAAGTATAGATTGGGATGCGGTGGACGAGTTGCCCTCGGTGGCTGAATGTGATAAGATTGAAGATAAGGCACAACGGAATCAATGTTTTTTTGAAATTTTGACACAATTAATTCAGCAGAAATTAAGTTCGGATACGCTGCAAGTTTTGTATCCAAAATTAGACACTGTTGAGGTAAAAGTCACTGTTTTTGCGGATGCTACATTGTCGTTTGAGCCCGAGTTTAAAAAGGATAGTTTGGTGTATGATGCTGTTAAAATAGACAGTATTTTGAAGGTTCGGCTGGTGCATTTTCCAAAAATAAATCCGGCTATCAAGCGTGGTATTCCGGTGAAAACACAGTTTATATTACCTGTTATTTTGAAGGTGGAATAGTTTTTTGGATTGTAATTTATCTGCAGTGTATTGAAAACTTTTTTTTATAGAGTGCATCAAAATGTGTTTCGGAGGCTTGCGTGAGGGCAAAGGCGGAGCTCTTTTGGGCTGGCGTTTTTCAGCCAGCCCAAAAAGCGGGAGCCGGAGACCGACCCG
>JAYTNQ010000064.1:0-13463 GCA_043748255.1 Bacteroidota bacterium | reverse complement strand
TCAAGATAGCCATTTAATGTCCTAGCTTCTTCGGTATTACCCTTTACTTTTCCGGAACTATTGTTCCATTTTGATTGTTCAATAAATTTTGATGTGCTTAATTCAATTCTTGCACCATCTATTGTTATCCTTAAATAAATTGGTGTTAATCCATTTTTGCTGGATTTGGAACTCTTTGCGTAAAAGAGTATTGAAATTTTGTTTTTCATTTTGTGGTGACTTTATTAGTTATTCAAATTAGTTCTTATTCGTTTTAAACACAAGATGTTCATTATGTGAACACCTTATTGTACAGGTGTTGACAAAGAATTCGGTTACCTTATTTTTGAAGTTTTTCGGGTAACCGAATTGAGCACCTTTACTTTGTGATTTAATGAATAATTTGAATAGTTGACAAAACAAAAAGCCTGTAAATCATACGATTTACAGGCTTTTGAACTAAAATAAAATTAATTTTGTGGAGTCGCCGAGAATCGAACTCGGGTCCAAACAAGCAACTAAAAAACTTTCTACACGCTTATTTCCTGTTTGGGTTTTCGACGTTGGGCTAGGACAGAAACAACCACCAAACGCTTATTTTCTTAATTTCGAAATGGCATCGAAACGCTACCAAATCTAGGTTTAAATTTACGATTCACCTTGATCAGACGCTATAAACCAGAGCTTCTGAGGCAAATCCTGCTTTCCTACCTGGTAGGAGCGTGGCTAATCTTACTATGATTCAGATTATGCAGCAAGAGCGTAGTTTCCTTCGCCGTGTAAAATGTTTGAAACCTTTTATTTACGAGAATTGTCTCAGTTCTCGACGTGCTTACTTTTCAATTCGACTTGCTGTCAAAACCAGTCGACCCCAAATGTGGGTGCAAATATAGGCTAAATTTCTTAATCATGTTGGCCATCAAAGTATTTGTTCCAAGTATTTTGAACTTTCATCACTTGCTCTATCACATCGCGAACGGCTCCTTTTCCGCCATTTTGGTGCGATATATAGGTAGCGATTGTCTTGATTTCTGGGCTCGAATCTTGCGGGCAAGTGGGCAAACCAACCAATTGCATGACATGAAAATCGGGTAAATCATCGCCCATATATAGCACTTGGTTTGGATTGATTTGATTGGTTTTGATATAAGTTTCAAAAACGGAAACTTTGTTGGGCACGCCCAAAAAAATATCAACAATGCCCAAATTTTGAAGTCTAATACGAACGCCTTCGTTGCTTCCGCCAGAAATAATACAAACATTATAGCCGCTATCGATGGCGGCTTTCATGGCAAATCCGTCTCTAATATTCATGGTGCGTAGCATTTCGCCACTCGGTGTAATATGAACGCTGCTATCTGTCAAAACGCCATCTACATCGAAAATGAAGGTGGTAATTTGGTTCATTTTTTGTTTATAATTTGTTGGCATTGTATATAATTGTTTGGGTTAATAGGGCATAAATTTTTTGATATGTTGGGTCGTCAATTAATTTTTGATGTGCCTCAATAGTGCTCATATCCTGTCTTTTTGCCGGGCCAGTTTGTGCTGCTTGTGGCGAGATTTGGGCTACCTTTTGGGCGGTTTCAAGAATTAAGGGTTGCAAAAGTGCAAATGGCAATTGGTTTGATTGACAAATATCTTGGCTTATTTGATACATCAAATTGACAAAATTGTTTGCAAAAACTGCCGCCAAATGCAGGTTTTTTCGTTGCAATAATGTGAGTTTACAAACGGTTTTTGAGATTGTTTGTGCCACGGTTTGTAGCAAATCGATATCCTTTTGATCTTGTGCTTCTATACAGATGGGAATTGAACTAAAATCTATTTCTTTGTTTTTTGAAAAACTTTGCAATGGATAAAAAGTGCCTATTCGGTTGTTTTGGGCTACACCTTTTGGGTCAAAAACGGCTGATGTTGTAGCAACCAAACGGTTTTTGAAAGGCAATTGTGTCAAAATAGCTTCAATCGCATCGTCTGAAACTGAAATTATATATAGGTCTGCATTTTCTATGGTTTCAAAATTATTGATTCTAATTGTTTTGACATTCAAAATCGTTTTTGGCGTACGCGAAAATATTTGCTTGACAACAACGGTTTTGCTTTCAAAAAAAGCAGAAAGCAAGTGTTGTGCTACATTTCCGGCACCAATAATGACAATTTTGATCATGATTTTTTATTTAAAATAAGAAAAAGTATCGTTGTTTTCTATTTTTAATAGGGTTTCATATATAAGTTTAATCACGTTTTCTACATCTTCACGATGCACCATTTCTACGGTGGTGTGCATATAGCGGAGTGGAAGCGATATCAAGGCAGATGCCACTCCACCATTGCTATATGCAAAAGCATCGGTGTCTGTGCCTGTAATGCGCGACGACGCCAATCGCTGAAAAGGAATATTGTTGTCTTGTGCAGTTTTCAAAATCAATTCGCGCAAATTGTTTTGCACCGCTGGAGCATAGGTCACAACAGGGCCTTTCCCAATTTGGGTTTCACCTTCAATTTTCTTTTCGATCATTGGTGTTGTGGTATCGTGACATACATCTGTCACTATCGCCACATTGGGCTTGATGGTTTTTGTAATCATTTCGGCACCACGCAAACCCACTTCTTCTTGCACAGAATTGGTGATATAAAGCCCAAAAGGAAGTTTGATTTTATTTTCATGCAGCAATCGAGCCACTTCGGCAATCATAAAACCGCCCATTCTATTATCTATAGCACGACACACAAATTTGTCTTGGTTTAGAATCATAAACTCATCGGGATAGGTGATGACGCAGCCAACATGAATGCCCAATTTTTCGACTTGTTCTTTGGTTTCGCAACCACAATCCACAAAAATATTGTCTAATTTGGCGGGTTCTTCTTTGCTTCTGTTTCTGGTATGAATGGCGGGCCAACCAAAAACACCTTTTACAATTCCGTTTTTGGTATGAATATTCACTCGTTTTGAAGGCGCTATTTGATGGTCTGAACCGCCATTTCTAATGACATAGATCAAACCGTTATCTGTAATATAGTTGACATACCAAGCGATTTCGTCTGCGTGACCTTCTATAACTACCTTATATGGAGCATCGGGATTAATAACCCCAACTGCGGTGCCATAAGTGTCTGTAATAAAGGTATCTACATAAGGTTTTAGATATTGCATCCAAATTTTTTGTCCTTCGGCTTCAAAGCCAGTAGGCGAGGGGTTGTTTAAATATTTTTCTAAAAAAAGTAAAGATTCGGAAGTCAAAATGCTTGTTGTGCTCATAGATTTTTTTTTTTGCTAATTTATAAAATTGGCATCAGAGTTGTATATATATTGTATAATTTTACAACAAATTTTTTAACCATGAAAAAAAGCTTGTTTTTACTAATTTTTTTAGGGATTTCGACTACTTTGAATGCTCAAATAATCGAAACAGAAACTAGCAAAATGGGATATATTTTGCAAGAAAAAGATACCATCTTTGATGAGCCAATCCAATTAGAGGAAGTTGTAATTATCAAACAAAAGTGGGATCCTGTTGCAAAAAAAGAATTCATATTGTTGCGAAACAGGGTTTTTAAAGTATATCCTTATGCCAAAATTGCAGCAGAAAGGCTAACCGCACTGAACCAAAGCATGAATAGCTTAGAAACCAACCGCGAGAAGCGAAAATATTTTAAAATTGTAGAAAACTATTTAGAAAATGAATTTGAAGCGCAGCTAAAAAAATTATCTCGAAAGCAAGGTCAAATTTTGGTCAAACTGATCTGCCGTCAAACGGGAATTTCTACCTATAATTTGATCAAAAATTATAAAAGTGGCTGGAAAGCTTTTTGGTCAAATACTACCGCTTGGGCATTTGACATCAGTCTAAAAACAACTTATAATCCAATTGATGTCAATGAAGATTATTTGATAGAAACGATTTTGCAGCGCGCTTTTGATTCTGGAAGATTGATCAAACAAGAAGCAGCAAACCCAATTGACTTTGATCAAATGGTTGAGGTTTGGAACAAAAAAGCACTCAATAAAGTAGAATAAAGAGCTTTTTTTTGAATTAATTATCAAAAAAATGGGTTTTTATTTAGAAAAAACGCCGTCAAATTGACTAAATTTGCCTAAATAAAAAATCTTATGAAACAAGTGCAAAAAAAAACCGTCGTCGAAAAATGGATTACAAATCCAGTGAATGCGTTTATTAGCAAATCGACTACAGGTGGTTTTTTTTTGTTTGTTTCGGCAATATTAGCTGTTTGTATTGCAAATTCGCCTTGGGCTGCAGATTATCATCATTTTTGGGAACATAAAATAGCAATTGGATTTGACAACGTTTTTTATCTTGACAAATCAATTCATCATTGGATAAACGATGGTTTGATGGCAATTTTCTTTTTTGTTGTAGGTTTGGAACTAAAACGTGAAATTTTGGCGGGTGAATTATCAAAACCCAAAAAAGCTATATTGCCAATTGCGGCGGCTTTTGGCGGAATGCTATTTCCGGCGTTGATTTATATATTTTTTAATAAAACAGGGCAATCTCATGCCGGGTGGGGAATTCCGATGGCAACAGACATTGCTTTTGCGCTTGGTGTATTATTTTTGTTAGGTAATAAAATTCCATCATCTGTCAAAATTTTCTTGACTGCATTGGCGATAGCAGATGATTTGGGTGCTGTTTTGGTAATTGCAATTTGTTATACAGATCATATTTTGATGCTCAATCTGTTGATAGGATTGCTGTTTTTAGGGGTGCTATTTTTGGCCAATGTTGCCGGGGTTAGAAGTACCCTCTTTTATGGTATTGTTGGTGTTGGTGGCGTTTGGTTGTTTTTTTTAATGTCTGGCGTTCATGCTACAATTGCTGCAGTTTTGTTGGCTTTTACAATTCCAGCAAATGCAAAAGTAAATGAAAATAGCTATATCGAAAATTTGAAACTTTTTTTGGAAAAATTCAAAAATGCCGACCAAAACAACAAGGCTACAATAACCTATCAACAGTTACATTTGTTAGAAAATATTCGGCAAATGACCAAGCAAGCCGTACCGCCACTTCAACGTTTGGAACATGCTTTGCATCCGTTTGTAACTTTTGTGGTGATGCCCGTTTTTGCATTTGCAAATGCAGGAGTTACTTTTTCTGATAATATTTTGCAAGAAGCTACAAGCAGCGTGGCCATTGGAGTTGTATTGGGTTTACTTGTCGGAAAATTTGTAGGCGTTGTCGGTGTTTCCTCTGTTTTGATTGGGCTAAAAGTTGCCAATTTGCCAAAAAAAATGACCTACCGCCATCTTTTTGGAGTGGGATTTTTGGCATCGATTGGTTTTACAATGTCGCTTTTTGTTAGTAATTTAGCATTTTCCAACCCAGAATTTATTGTTCAAGCCAAAATTGGAATTTTTGCAGCCTCACTTATTGGTGGTGTGTTTGGTTTTTTAATTTTAAACAAAAAAAATGCTTAAATCATTTAAAATAATTGCCCTTTGCGAAGGTATTTCGTTATTGATACTATTTTTTGTTGCTATGCCTCTGAAATACTTGATGAATTTTGCAATATTTGTTAGAATATTTGGTATGATACACGGCGTTTTGTTTATTACCTATATTTTTTTGGCGATTTGGCTAAAAATAAATCAAAATTGGAGTTTCAAAAAATTCCTTTTAATATCTTTGGCAGCTGTTGTTCCGTTTGGAACTTTTTATATCGAAAAAAAATATTTAGAACATGCATAAAATAGCCGAATACATTTTTGGGTGGGTCAATAAAATGCTTCTTGAGTGGGATTTTAACGAAACCATTGCGGCCTATATTAGCTTGGTTCTCAATATTGCGTTGCTCAGTTTTTTGGCCTATTCTATTTATATTATTTTTCGATTTGTTTTGGTCACTGCAATGGCTATTGTAGCCAAAAAAACCAAAACCAAGTTTGACGATTTGTTGGTTTCAAACCAAACTGCCAAGTATATAGCCCATTTGATACCCCTACTTTTTGTATATAAAGTGGTGCCAATTATCTTGTTTCATTTTGTATATTGGGAAGCAGTTTTCGGAAAATTAATTGGCATTTATATTGTTTTATTGGTACTTTGGATTACCCGAACGGTTTTTAACGCCCTGCGAGATCACCTGAAAAACATTCCAGAATATAGCGACAAACCTATAGATAGTTATATTCAAGTGATTATGATTGTGCTTTGGACTTTTGGAACTACAGCCATTATCCTGTTTTTGTTTAACACTTCGATTGCTACATTAATCACAACATTTGGAGCCATTTCAGCATTGATAATTTTGATTTTCAGGGATACTATTTTGGGTTTTGTAGCTAGTATTCAAGTATCGGTCAATGATATGGTGCGCATAGGCGACTGGATTACGATGGACAAATTTGGCGCAGATGGCGATGTTATCGAAATAAATTTGGCAACTGTCAAAGTGCGAAATTTTGACAATACCACCACCACTATTCCTACTTATAGTTTGATTTCAGATTCCTTTAGAAACTGGCGTGGTATGCTTAGCTCTGATGGACGTCGCATAAAAAGACATATTACAATCAAACCCAAAAGCGTGAAATTTTTAAACGATTTTGAATTACAAAAACTAAAAAAAATTCAGCTAATAGCAGCTTATATCCATCAAAAAGATACTGAAATAGATTATTTTAATAAAATTTCAAAAATTGACAAATCGATACCAATTAATGGGAGAAATATTACAAATATTGGTTTGTTTAGAACTTATATAACCCAATATTTACAAAACTATCCCGGTTTGAACCAAGATATGAGATTGTTATGCAGACAGCTTCAAGCAACACCTTTTGGAATACCTTTAGAAATTTATGCGTTTTCTGAAAGCAAAGATTTTGAAAATTATGAGATTATTATGGCCGATATTTTTGATCATATTATTGCCTCGGTTGTTTATTTTGATTTAGAAATGAACGAAATGACTTCTGGTAATCTGACTGATACCTAATTTCAAATACGTTCGGACCATATTTGCGCTACAATTTCTGGATTCAAAAGTGTAGAAGTATCCCCAAAATCACTATCATTATTTTGTGCAATTTTTCGCAAAATGCGGCGCATGATTTTGCCAGATCGGGTTTTTGGTAATCCCTCAACGAACTGAATTTTATCCAATTTGGCAATCGGACCAACATGGTCTGAAATATTTTGATTGATTTCTCCAAACAAATTTTCTTTATTTCTAATTTCGCCAGTTTCTTTGAGAATGACAAATCCATAAAGCGCATTTCCTTTTATAGGATGGTCAAATCCAACAATGGCACTTTCTGCAACGGCTGGATGCTCATTGATGGCATCTTCAATCGGAGCCGTGCCCAAATTGTGCCCAGAAACGATGATTATATCATCTACCCGACCCGTGATGCGATAATATCCAACCTCGTCACGCAACGCTCCGTCACCCGTAAAATATTTTCCAGGAAAAGCTGAAAAATAGGTATCCACAAATCGTTGGTGATCGCCCCAAATGGTTCGAGCTATGGCTGGCCAAGGATACTTGATGCACAAATTTCCTTCCTTTTGATTTCCTATAATTTCGTTTTGAAATTCGTCCATCAAAACGGGCTGAATACCAGGTAGAGGCAGTGTAGCATAGGTTGGTTTTGTAGGTGTTATAAATGCAATGGGAGCAATCATAATACCGCCCGTTTCAGTTTGCCACCAAGTGTCAACCACAGGGCATCGCTTGCCACCCACATGATCATTATACCAATGCCATGCTTCCTCATTGATGGGTTCACCAACGGTGCCAATCACTTTGAGGCTCGACAAAGGATATTTTTGAACAAAATCGATGCTTTCTTTTGCCAATGATCTTATTGCAGTTGGTGCCGTATAAAATTGAGTAACCTTATGTTTTTCAATTACTTCCCAAAATCTACTAAAATCTGGATAAGACGGAATACCTTCAAACATCAATGTAGTTGCTCCGTTCAATAATGGGCCATACAAAATATAAGAATGTCCCGTAATCCAGCCAATATCTGCCGTGCACCAAAAAATATCGTTTTCTTGATATTGAAACACGTTTTTGAACGTATAAGCTGTATAAACCATATAGCCCGCCGTGGTGTGTACCATGCCTTTTGGTTTGCCAGTTGAGCCAGAAGTATATAAAATAAAAAGCGGATCTTCAGCATCCATAATCTCGGCATTATGCTGATTTTGAGCATTTTCTAATAGGGGTGCTAACCAATAATCTCGCCCAGATTTGATTTCTATTGGGGTTTCTGTGCGTTTGACAACCAAAACGGTTTTGACACAAATACAGGTTTTTAGAGCATCATCAACAATGCTTTTCAAGTCGATTGTTTTGTTGCCACGAAAGCCACCATCTGCCGTGATAACCATTTTACATTGACTATCAATGATTCGCGAGTTCAGTGCTGTGGCCGAAAAACCAGCAAATACAACTGAATGGATGGCACCAATTCTAGCGCAAGCCAATACAGATATTGCCAATTCTGGAATCATCGGCAAATATATACAAACACGATCACCCTTTTTGATTCCTTGTGCTTGCAACACATTTGCCATTTTGCAAACCCGTTCATGTAGCTCGTTATAGGTGATGTGCTGCTCCAATTCGTTTGGATTGTTTGGTTCAAAAATAATAGCAGTTTTATTGCCACGTCTTGCCAAATGACGGTCGATGCAGTTTTTTACGATGTTCAATTTGGCTCCTTCAAACCATTTTACTTTGGCTGTGTTGAGATCAAAATCAACAACTTTATCCCAATTTTGATACCACAAAAAATTTTCTTCCGCAATCTTACCCCAAAATTTTTTAGGCTCACGTATTGATTTATTATAATGCTTAAAATATTGTTCGAGATTGTTAATTGTATAATAACTCATATTACTTTTTAATCTAAAAATTTGATACAAAAATACTAAATTTTTTTCGAGATTTGATTTGATCTCAATTTTTTCAAACCATTCTAATTCCTAATATGTTTTAAAAAAATCTGTATTTCGATTTTTTTTTGAAAATTAAAGCTTACACTTGTTATTAAAATTTTTTTTCTAAAATTCGTATTAATGAAGTCACTTTTTGAATAAACAGTCAAAACCATGCTTTTTAAAACAATCGATGTATAATTTGATCAAATCAATTTTTTTCTTACTTAAATTCAATTAATAAATTTGAAAGTTAGTTAATAAGCTTATTTGCAAAGCGATTCATAAAATTTTTCATGAAAAAATTTATTCTATCAGAAAGTAAATTTTAATCTAAATTTATTTTATACAATTAGTAATCAAGCTTTTAATGCCGAAAGTCTATTAAAAAATGTGCTGTTATTCATGTTAATTTTTAAAAAATTACAAACCACTAAATCCGAATATAGAACAGAATTATTTTTTTCATTTTGAACTAAATTTTAGTATAATTATCAACAAAACTTGTTTTAAAAAATCAAATCCAATATTTTTACAAATTCAAAACCAAATTTATGGACAACTATCATTATATAAGTGCTAATACGCTAACTTTGAGCGACTTAAACGAAATTATTTTATTGCAAAAAAAGATAGCACTTTCAGAAGAGGCAACCGCTAACATTCAAAAATGCCGTGATTATCTTGATGAGAAAATGGGTTCAAATAGCGATCCAATTTATGGTATCAATACTGGATTTGGATCTTTGTATAATGTAAAAATTTCTAACGATAACCTGTCTCAACTTCAAGAAAACCTTGTCAAATCTCACGCTTGCGGAACTGGAGATGTTGTTGATAATCAAATAGTTAAAATTATTTTATTGCTCAAAATTCAGTCTTTAAGTTACGGATATTCGGGTGTGCAGCTGCAAACCGTAGAACGTTTGATCGCTTTTTTCAACCACGACATTCTTCCTATAATTTATGAACAAGGATCATTAGGTGCTTCTGGCGATTTGGCTCCCTTGGCACATTTATCATTACCACTTTTGGGGCTTGGTAATGTTTATTTTGAAGGAAAAACGCAGCAAGCGGCTACTGTTTTGTCAAAAATGGGCTGGAAACCTATTGTATTGCAATCAAAAGAAGGTTTGGCTTTGCTGAACGGTACCCAATTTATGAGTGCTTATGGCATTTATAACTTGCTGAAATCTTGTAAGTTGCTTTATTTTTCAGACTTGATAGCCACTATTTCGCTTGAGGGTTTTGATGGCAGAATAGAACCGTTTGACGAGTTGATACATGAAATTCGTCCTCACAAGGGTCAAATTATTACCGCCCATCGTATTAGAAATTTTTTGTCGGGTAGTCAGATTATTGCACAGCCCAAAAAACATGTGCAAGATCCGTACTCTTTTCGTTGTATTCCGCAGGTGCATGGTGCTTCAAAAGATGCAATCGATTATGTCAAAAAAATATTCAAAACCGAGGTGAATGCTGTGACCGATAACCCAAATGTTTTTCACGAAAGTGATCAAATAATTTCGGGAGGCAATTTTCACGGACAACCGCTAGCATTGGCACTCGATTTTATGGCGATTGCCTTGGCCGAATTGGGGAGTATTTCAGAAAGGCGAACCTATCAATTGATTAGCGGATTGCGAAATTTGCCGCCATTTTTGGTCAATAATCCGGGATTAAATTCGGGTTTTATGATTCCACAATATACCGCCGCTAGTATAGCAAGCCAGAACAAACAGCTTGCAACTCCTGCTAGTATTGATAGTATTGTGTCAAGTAATGGTCAAGAAGACCATGTGAGTATGGGAGCAAACGCGGCTACAAAAGCAAAACGGGTTGTAGATAATCTTGAACGAATATTGGCGATCGAGTTGATGAATGCTGCACAAGCTATCGATTTTAGAAAACCATTAAAATCTAGCGATTTTGTTGAAATGTTTTTAAAATCTTATCGAAATGAGGTTTCATTTTTAGAAAACGACAGGGTTTTGCATGATGATATTCAAAAAACAATAGTGTTTTTGAACAGTTTTCAAATAGAAGACGACATTTTTGATTAGTTGTGCAAAAACGCTTGACGGTTAAGTAAGGTTTCTTCGCTTTCAACATGGTTTTCGTCGGGCACACAGCAATCAACAGGGCACACGGCTGCGCATTGTGGCTCATCATGAAAGCCCTTACATTCGGTACATTTTCCAGGTACAATGTAGTAAACATCGTCTGAAATTGGGGTTTGGGCATCGCTTGCATCGACTGATTCGCCTGATGGCAAAACAATTTTCCCCATCAATTTTGTACCATCTTTATACCGCCAATCGTCGGCGCCTTCATAGATAGCTGTGTTGGGGCACTCTGGTTCGCAAGCGCCACAATTGATACATTCGTCGGTAATAATTATTGCCATTTTGTTGTTTTTTAAGCTAATGACCTATGGTCAAAAACGGTATTTTAAAGCTATAAAGTATTTTCTTGTTGGTAAAAATGCTTATTTTTGTGCAAAATTACAATCAAAACAATTGATAAACAAATAAACAAATGTTACAAAATGATAAAAAAGCAGCTTTTGTTGCATTAGGCAGTTTTTTAGGACAATTTTCTGAACAAAATAGTCAAAAAACGAGCCATGTTTTGCAAAACGATTTGTTTTATGACAATTTTTTGAGTTTGATACAGCTGTCTCAATCTCATAATGGCTGGTTTACACCCGAAAATGTTTTTTTTGCAATACAATCATGGGCAAATGCATTGACCGAAAATAATTTGAATCAATGGTTATCAGCATACAATTTTGATAATATTTCGCAAAAAAATGTGGGGATTATTCTTGCCGGAAATATTCCAATGGTTGGTTTTCATGATTTTGTTTGTGTGTTGCTTTCTGGACATCGGGTGATGGTCAAATCGTCTTCAAATGACCAGCATTTACTGCCTTTTTTGGCAAAATATTTGATAGCAGTTGCTCCAAAATTGTCAAATTTTATTGAATTTATAGATGGTAAAATGACCAATTTTGATGCCGTTATTGCTACCGGTAGCAACAATACCGCTCGTTATTTTGATTATTATTTTAAATCTAAACCTACCATTATTAGAAAAAATAGAAACTCGATAGCGGTTTTGAATGGCACGGAATCCAAAGCGCAATTAAAAGCACTTGGCGAGGATATTTTTAGGTATTTTGGTCTTGGTTGCCGCAATGTTTCCAAAATGTTTGTGCCAAAAGGCTATGATTTTACACCTTTTTTTGAAGCTATTTTTGAGTTTAAAGATTGTGTTTTTTATGAAAAATATGCCAATAATTATGATTATAACAAAGCCGTTTTTTTGATGAGTAATTTCAAATTGTTAGACAACGGATTTCTAACCCTAAAGGAAGATACCAGCCACGCATCGCCAATATCATCCGTTTTTTATGAATTTTATGACGATTTCAATGTGTTGAAACAGCGTTTGCAATCAGAAAAAGACCAAATACAATGTGTTGTTACTGGGCTTGATATCGAAAATGCTGTTGATTTTGGTGCAACCCAAAAGCCAGAACTTTGGGATTATGCAGATGAGGTGGACACACTTTCGTTTTTGATAAATTTGAAATCATAACTATATCGTTTTTGTTAATAAACTTCTTATATTTTGGCAATTGTTCGGTTTTATTTTGGTGATTAATCACGAAATTTGCAACTTAATTTTGAAAATCAGACAGATGAAAATACATAATTTTAGTGCGGGACCTTCTATCTTGCCACACGAAGTTTTTGAAAAATCGGCTCAAGCGATTTTAAATTTTAATAATTCGGGCTTATCAATTCTTGAAGTTTCGCATCGAAGCAAAGATTTTGTTGCGGTTATGGATCAAGCAAGAGCGCTTGCATTGGATCTTTTGGGTCTAACGGGCAAAGGATATCAGGCGTTATTTTTGACGGGTGGCGCAAGTCTTGAGTTTGTGATGGCTCCCTATAATTTGATGAAAATTGATGGTAAAGCAGCTTATCTCGACACCGGAACATGGGCTTCTGGAGCGATCAAAGAGGCCAAACTTTTTGGTGAAACAGTGGTTGTAGCCTCTTCAAAAGCTGAAAATTATAATCATATTCCAAAAAATTATAGCGTTCCGGACGATGCAGATTATT
Source organism: Bacteroidota bacterium (assembly GCA_043748255.1). Lineage (GTDB taxonomy): Bacteria > Bacteroidota > Bacteroidia > Flavobacteriales > Flavobacteriaceae > Flavobacterium. The sequence continues at coordinate 436 of JAYTNQ010000064.1, read as the reverse complement.
TTCATTGCACAAGCAATAACACTATTTTTGGTACACAAATGAAATCGTTTCCCGAAGTATCGATTCCGATGGTTTGCGATATGAGTTCGGATATTTTTTCGCGGGTTTTGGATTTTTCAAAATTTGATTTGATTTATGCCGGTGCTCAAAAAAACATGGGTTCGGCTGGAACTACTTTGGTAATTGTCAAAGAATCAATTTTGAACAAAACGGGTCGTCAAATACCGAGTATGCTAGATTATACCAAGCATATCAATGCCGAAAGTATGTATAATACGCCCGCGGTTTTTTCGGTTTATACGGCTTTGTTGACGATGCAATGGTTGAAAAATCTAGGTGGAATTGCTGCTATCGAAAAATTGAATGAGGCAAAAGCTACTTTGTTGTATGATGAAATTGATCGAAACCCAAATTTTCAAGGAGTTGTAAACGTGGA
>JAYTNQ010000063.1:0-13492 GCA_043748255.1 Bacteroidota bacterium | reverse complement strand
CACTTTTCTATATTCAGGATATTCTTTTTTTGAATAATGAATACTGTTATAGGATTCAACTACCGTAATTATTAATTGATTTCCTACAATCTCTGCAGAAGATTTGAAGCTACAGTTTGTTTTTGGGTCGTCTGTTGTTTTTTTGTCGATAATCAAATCTTTGTAACTTTCTACTTCAAAATTCTTGGGAATGTTAAAAACGATTTTGTGAGCATAGTATTTTGCATAATCTAAATCGATATCAAATTTTCTGTCGGTTTTATTGATGTCTTTTACCAGTCCAAAAAACCATCAAACGCTTTGGAGGATTTACAACACGATTCGGGAAATAGAGAGTACTTTTGGATAATTTAAAACAGACTTGGACTTGTGTCCTATTTATCATAAAAATGATAAAGCGACTATGGCACATTTGCATTTAGGAATTTTAGCCTATTGGTTTGTAAACTCCATAAGACATCAACTAAAAGCTAACAATATCTACCTGAATTGGCAAGAAATCGTCAGAATAGCCAATAAAAAAAATCATCACTACTTATTCCAAAATTCAAAAAGATGAAAAGGTTTACATCAGACGTTGTTCAGAACCAAACCAAAACATAAAGTCTATTTATCAAGCATTAAAGTTCAAAGGCTATCCCTTCATAAAAAGAAAATACGTAGTACACAGCTCGGAATTCAAAAAAAATAATTCGCAGTATTGTAGAGCATTTGATGATGGGTAGCTGCAAGTTGGGGAAATCAAAATAAAAAAGTTTTTATAATATAAAAGTTTTAGCATCAAAATTTCAAAATATTGCAGCAGGTTGCTGTTTTTTCTATCCAAATTTTGGTTTTATATAGCCCGAAACGCTATCTAATTCGCGCTTAAGGGGCAACATTGTTTTCAAAAATTGTGGTTTATAACGTGCGCTTAATGGTTCAGAATTGGGCAATTTGAGTTTTAGCGCATCTACTTGCACGCCATTTACCCAAAAGCGATAGCAAACATGAGGCCCAGTTGCAAGCCCTGTGCTACCCACCAAACCTATAATATCGCCTTGATTCACATTTTGCCCTCGACGCACCAAAATGCGGCTCATGTGCAAATATTGTGTGGCATATTTGCCCTGGTGTTTTACTTTTACAAAATTACCATTCCCGGTCGAAAAACCAGTTTGCTCTACCACACCTGCCGCCGTAGTCATGATTGGTGTGCCTGTTGGAGCGGCATAATCTGTGCCGTTGTGCGCTTTCCAAATTTGTTGTACCGGATGAAACCTGCTTTTAGTATAGTGTGATGTAATGTTTATAAATTTCAATGGGGCCTTTAGAAATACGTTTTTCAAAACCTTGGCCTCCTCATCATAATATTCAATTTTGCCCGAAATGGTATCTTGCACAAACGGAAAGGCATAAAAAGTCTTGCCTTTGTATTCAAAAAATGCCGCTTCAAGATTGTCAACACCATCATAAATGCTATCATTTATAAACCTTTCGGTAAAAGTAATAGCAAATTTGTCGCCTTTTTTTGATTTAAAAAAATCGATAGACCATTTATAAACACCAATCAATTGGGTAGATAATGCAACCGAAACGCCTTTTTGTTTTAACGTTTCAGACAACGAACCATTTAATTCGCCAGCAATAGTACGTCGTTTGAAGGTGACAGGACGGTTTTTTTTGTAGGCCAAAACGCTGTCGCGAAAATCTACTACAACATAGCTACTTTGATCTGGCTGATAAACAAAGTAGGCCAGTTTTTTGCTCTTGTTTTTATTTCTAAAAAGCGTATAGGGCTTTCCAAATTTGATTTTTCGAACATCAAAACTATCTTTGATTTTGGCTACCAATTCATGAATTTTGTTCAGGCCTATATTTTGTTTTGCAATAATAGACCCAAAATTATCTCCTTCGGCAATCGTATCTTGAATCACATCAAAATCATTAAAACAAAGTCCAAAATCAACAATTTCGGGCTCTGGTATTGAAGCAACTGCCCTAGCAGCTTCTTTTTTCTGACAAGAAACTACAAAAATCACTACTAAAAAAAAGATTGCTTTTTTCAAAAATAAAATATTATGATGACTATTTTACGGTTTTTTTATTCGGTTGCTGTTTCGATGCCCCAGTTTTTGAGTTCGATTTCTGACCATAATTCTGGAAAAAAAATGCGTCTTTGGTATTTGGGATGCAAATATTTTTGCCAATCGCTGCCACCTGTTGCCTCGGCAAGACCGTTGCCACTTTCTATATATTTTTTGGCAGCGTTCAAATGACCAATTACCCAACTGATATTTACCGTATGATCATAATGACGCATGGCTTGAATCAATTTTGGGTTTTTTTGTGCCAACTCTGGTAGCTGTTTGAATTTTTGCCACAAATTGATAGTATTGTATTCTTGCATCGTTTGCAAAAATAAACCTTTGTATTTTCGTTCAAATTCAAGCAACAAAAATGATTTTTGACCGCTTTGATAATCTTTTCCGGCGGCCTGCCAATACAGATGTTCAAAAGCGTGTTCAAAAGGGGTGTTGCGGTCTATGGTTGCTCTAAAACGGTGGTCTATCAAGTTGATCAAATCTGTAGAAGCAAACTCGATCATGCGATATTGTGCAGATTGAAAACCGCTTGCAGGGGTCAAAGTATTTCTAAATTTCATGTATTGTGCTACATCCATGCCATCGCCCATAATGTCAAATGAGGTGGTTAGCATATCAAAATAGCGGCTTATGCGCATCAATCTTTCTGTAAAAAAATCAACTTCAAGTGTCTCATTATGAGATATTTGATTGGTTTCCCACAAGATCATTTTAAATAGCAATTCATTTACTTGATGGTACATAATAAAAACCATTTCGTCTGGCAAAGTGGTACGTTGGGTTTGCAAATTCAGCAACGCATCAGTTTGAATATAATCCCAATATGTGATTGGTTTTGACCACAACAATCCTTCAAGTTGGGTTTCTGTTTTTTGGTCTATTGCATCATATTTATAATCGATTGCTGCTAATAATGCGTCTCTTTTTGGGTTCATTCGGTTTCTTGTTTTACAGTAAATGGGTATTTTAGCCCTTTAAATCCGTCTAAATCTGCTTTGAGCGAACCAATTTTGAGGTCGGCTTTGATGCGAATAGGCATTTTATTATCATCATCAGAAATCCAAACCGTTACACTTTCTTGCTCTTTAAAAATGCGCCCAGATTGAACCATCGGTCTAAAAACCATTGTTGGGATAGTGCCAAACTTTGTTTCAATATCTTGTGTGCCTAAATATTTGAGTTTGAATTTGGTAGTTTCGTCGTCAAAAAACATATCTATCGCCACAGATTCGCCTACTTTCATAGTGTCAATATTCGGATAATTTCGCAAATAATAAAAAGTTGACAAAATATCCTGAACATTGTTCGGTACTTCAAAAGTTTTTTCAGTGTTGTTTTTATAATCTTTTACAAATACACTTTTTTCTGTAGTATTAAAAAAGCCTTCCTGGTTTTTGGTATAGCCGCCTTCATTTATTTTTCTAATAAATTGAAAAGGACTAACGGTTTCTTTGTCAAAAAAACTTTCGTAATTGTCATTTACCGGAAAAAAAAGCTTGGTCATACCCGTCGTATAGCCTCTTCCAATGGCATGAAAAACTTTTTTGTCGTTTCTGGTTTCTTCTTTTACTTCGAGTGTGGCATAGCCGGCGTTTACAAACCCGTAGTGGATTCTAAATTTAAACCATTCGCCAACACCAAAGGCCCGCTCTTTTTGCGGAGCAAAACCCATCAAAAAGGCAAACGGTATCAAAAGCAATATTTTTTTCATTTTCAAAAAGTATTTATAAATGCTATGCAAATTTTGTTCCAAAGGTATGAAAACAAAAAAACCCAGTCAAATATTGACCGGGTTTTAATGCTATTAACCAACCAAAAAATTATAAATTATGAAAAAATTTATAAAATCAAAGGAAACCACTCCTTTGTTTTGAGTTGCAAATATACAATTTTTTTGTGTTATATCTAATAAAAATCAAATTTTAACATTTTATATTTAAAACAACGTGTCGTTTGACGGTTTATTTTGTATTATTGTTGTAAATTATATCGTTTTGTTGAAAAAACGGTTGAAACTTTGCAGGCTTATTGAAATATTAGCATTTTTTGGAAAATAATTAATTTATGAAGTAATGACTTTTTTGTTAAAAAAGCCTCGGGGTTGGATGGGTTTTTACCATTTTTAATACATAAAATCGCATCAAAGCCACATTTGTATTCAAAACCATTCCTTTTTAATTTAAAAAACATTGCTATTCTTATATAAATTTGTTGAAATGAAAGGAATTATAGACGCTTCAAGCATTACCTACCGGCAAATAATGGGAAATGGTATGCGATATGAAATCCCAAAATTTCAAAGAGATTATACTTGGGAAACCGAGCAATGGGACGATTTGTGACAAGATATACAGCTTTTAATTTCTCAAGAAGCAACCGAGCATTATTTGGGATATTTGGTTTTACAGACCATAGACAATAAAAATTTTCAAATAATTGTTGGTCAACAAAGACCTACTACAATGATTATCATTATATTAAGTGTTTTAAAAGGTTTCAATAATTTGGCAGTGAACCATATTGACAAGAATAATAATCTAATTAGGAAAGACACTTTTTTGAATAGCTACATTTGTTTTATTGACCCGTAATATTAATTTCAAATAATAAACTCAAATTAAACAGAAATAGCGCTGAATATTATCGTTATTACATGGTTTTGCTCAAAGAGTTGCCCGTCAGAAACCGAAACAGCTCTAAAAACACATGAGAGATTGCTTCTATTGGTTTTATGACAAAATAATAAAAAAATTTAAAACAGGTGAAGAATTAGCAGAAATTTTGGACAAAACGGTTGATAAATTATTTTTCACAGTAATTAAAGTAATACCAATTATAAAAAATAAATAGTCCGATACTTGTGTATTGGATTTTTTTTAGTATTTTTGGGCTAATTAATAATTGTAAATATATAAATTCTGTAAAGTATTCTCAAAAATTGTTGCCAACCTTTTATCATTGAAATAAAAAACCTAAATTTGAAATTATTTTAGGCTTCTAAATATGCAACAACAAAAATCTTTTTTGATATACAATGCCTCGGCAGGCTCCGGCAAAACCTATACATTGGTCAAAGAATATCTCAAAATTATTCTTTCGGCCAAAACAAACGACGCTTATCGACATATTTTGGCAATCACATTTACAAACAAAGCGGTGCACGAAATGAAATCGCGCATTGTAGGCAATCTATCTGAATTTGCTAAAAACAACCCAAACCCGAAAGCCCAATTTTTGATGCAAGATTTGAGCCAGGATTTGCAACCCATGACAACTGTACAAATCAAATCAAAGTCACAGCAAATCATCAAACATATTATTCACAATTATGCAGCTTTTGATATTTCGACAATAGACAAGTTTACGCACAAAGTAATTAGGGCTTTTGCGCACGATTTGGGACTGCCAATGACCTTTGAAGTCACTATCGAAAACGACAATTTGCTTACAGAAGCCGTTGACGCACTGATTTCAAAAGCTGGCGAAGACCCCGTTTTGACAAAATTGTTGGTCGATTTTACGATGCAAAAAACAGATGACGACAAATCTTGGGATATTTCAAAAGAGATTTTTGAGGTAGGAAAGTTGATTCATAACGAAAACAATCATGCCGAAATTTCGCTTTTTAAAGACAAAACCATCGAAGAATTTATCGAAATCAAAAACAAACTCGATACGATTTGTACCAAAGTTAAAGCCGAAACTACCCAACTTGTTCATAAAATTATGCTTTTGCTGCAGCAAAATGGAATCGAAAACAGTTCGTTCTCTTATGAACGATTTCCAAAACATTTGATTCATATTGTCAACTTTGATGTCAAATTAAACGACCACAGATTTCTGGATTTTGATGATTTTGCAATCAAAAAAACTGCCAAAAACCGAACTGTTATTGAATCATTGATACCTGAATTTTTAAATATTCTAAAAACAATTTACACCAATCTCGAAAAAATAAATGGCTACACCGCCTTTCAAAAAAACATAACGCCGTTATCGCTACTAAACACTATTAGCAACGAGTTTTCAAAAATTCAAACCGACAAAAACCTGCTTTCTATTGCCGAATTTAATGCGCTGATTCACAATGAAATTCAAAATCAGCCCGCACCTTTTATATATGAAAAATTAGGTGAGCGCTACCAGCACTTTTTTATAGATGAGTTTCAAGACACTTCGGAAATGCAGTGGCAAAACCTTATTCCGCTTATAGACAATGCCACATCAAGCGAAACCAATAATCAGCGGGGCACTTTGATGATTGTTGGCGACCCAAAACAATCTATATATAGATGGCGTGGTGGCAAAGCCGAACAGTTTATTGCATTGACAAATCAAGATTCGCCGTTTAATAATAAAGAAAAAGAATGCCAAAATCTTGAAACAAATCATCGTAGTTATGCCGAAATAATCAATTTCAACAATGCTTTTTTTTCGATGATGGCAGATGAATTTTCGGAGCCAAATTATAAAGATTTGTATCAAAACAGCAGTTTTCAAAAAACGACACAAAAGGCTGGAGGATTTGTATCTATAGAAATGCTTGATACAGAATTTGAATTTGAAGAAAATACAGAAGACGAAAACACCTCGACGGCACTTTTACAAAAAAAACAATATTGCGAAATTGCATACAAAACGATTGACAATATAAAAAAGCAAGGTTTTAAACTAAGTGATATTGTGATTTTGACCAGAAAAAGAGCTGACGGAATATTGATAGCCAATTTTTTGACCGAAAAAGGAATGCCTATTTTATCGTCTGAAACCTTGATGATTCAAAATGCCCCTGAAGTGCAATTTGTGATTTTTATATTAAAATATCTAAAAAACAATGCAGATGAAGAATCGAAAGCACAATTTTTGTATTTTTTGGCCAAAAATCGTCAAAATCAATTACCTATTCATGATTTTATGGCAGAAGGAATGTCACAAAAATTAGAAACAGATTTTGAAAAATGGTTATCTGCTTTTAAAATTTCGTTTTCATTCCAAAATATCCGAAAAAAATCGCTTTATGAAATGGTTGAAATTGTTGTAAAAACAATGGATAAGGATGTTATTTTTGATTCAGAAAGTTCAAAAAACCAATCGTTTAGTGGTGCTTATATGCAATATTTTTTGGATATTGTATTAGAGCGTGATATAAAAAACCAAGCCGGAATATCAGATTTTTTGAATTACTGGGACACCAACAGCGGAAAATTTAGCATACCATCGCCCGAAGGCACAGATGCCGTTCGTATCATGACGGTTCACAAATCAAAAGGATTGGAGTTTCCGGTGGTGATTTTTCCTTTTGCTGATGAAGATTATAACAGAAAACCTCCCCAAAAAATGTGGCTTGATGCAGATCAAGAAGACTATGGATTGAGTCGGGTTTTGGTAAATCAAACCAACAGCATTTTGCATTGTGGTGCGATTGCAAAGGCCAATTTTGAACAAAAAAAGCAGGAAGAGCTTTTAGACAACACCAATATTTTGTATGTAGCACTCACCCGTGCCGAAGAGCAACTATATATCATTACAAAACCAGTATTGAAGAAAAAAAATGGAGAATTGCCAAACAATATGGCGGCTTTTTTTTATAAATTTTTACAAAAAACAAATCGATATGATGACAAAATCCGTTTGTTTGAGTTTGGTAGTTCTAAAAAAGTATCAGAAGAACAAATGTTTGAAAGCCAATCCAAGAAAATGGAAATTGTAAAAAGTGTTTTAGACACAAATAACATCAAAATTGCGCAACGCGAGTCGCAAATGTGGGGCACACACAGACAAGAGGCTATAGAATACGGCAATATTATTCACGAGATTTTGTCATTCATTAAAACAGAAAATGATATAGATTTTGCGGTTCAAAAGGCAATTGAAAATGGTTTGATTACCTCCAAACAAACAGAAATTGTAATCAAAACCATTTTGGAAATCATACAACACCCAGAATTGATAAGCTGCTTTTTGCCAGAAAACAAAGTTTTGAACGAACAAACAATCATTCAAAAACAAGGAGGAATTCTAAAACCAGACCGAATGGTTTTGACACAAAACAATGAAGTGCTGTTGCTCGACTACAAAACAGGAGCGCCACAAACCAAGCACCATTTGCAATTAGAACAATATGAAAATGCAATTGTCAAAATGGGTTTTAAAGTAACCAAAAAAGCACTTGTGTATATAGGTAAAAAAGTTGAGGTAGTAAAAATTTAAATACTTTATAAAAAAATGAAAATTGAAAACAGCACCATAATTGATCAACCATTTATTTTTGAAATGTATGAAGCAGCAACGGCATATCAAAAAGAACGTTATGAAGTGCATTGGCCTTTGTTTGACCCACAAATGGTGGCTACAGAAATAGACCAAAAAAGACAGTTTAAGTTGTTGATAGATGGGCAAATAGCTTGTGTTTGGGCAATTGCATTTGAAGACCCATTAATTTGGGAAGAAAAAAACCTTGACCCGTCGATTTATATACACCGCATCGCTACAAATCCTAATTTCAGAGGCCAGAATTTTGTAAAAATCATTGTAGATTGGGCAATTGCTTTCGCAAAAAAAAAGCACAAACAATTTATTAGATTAGACACCGTTGGCGAAAATCAAAAACTCATTAGCCATTATTCTAAATGCGGATTTAATTTTTTAGGTCTTTTAAAGCTAAAAGACAGCAACGGTTTGCCGGCACATTATCACAACGCAACTGTCAGTTTGTTTGAAATTATAATCACTTAAAACACCAAACCATGTACGGAAAAATACAACATCATCTTCAAGCAGAGCTGGAAAGCATCAAAGAAAACGGGCTTTTCAAACAAGAACGAATCATCACTTCGCCTCAAGGTGCCGAAATTACAATCGAAAGCGGAGAGACCGTTTTGAATTTTTGTGCCAATAATTACTTAGGGCTTTCTGCACATCCAAAGGTCATTCAGGCAGCCAAAGACGCTATGGATTCACACGGATTTGGACTATCGTCTGTTCGATTTATATGCGGCACTCAGGATATTCACAAAAAATTAGAGCAAAAAATCGCTCAATTTTACAACACCGAAGACACCATTTTGTACGCCGCTGCATTTGATGCTAATGGAGGCGTTTTTGAACCTTTGTTGAACGAGCAAGACGCGATCATTTCAGACAGTTTGAATCACGCTTCTATTATAGACGGGGTTCGATTGTGCAAAGCAGCAAGATATCGGTATGAAAATAGCGATATGGCAGATTTAGAACAACAACTAAAAGCGGCAAATGAAGCAGGAGTACGGTTCAAATTAATAGTCACTGACGGTGTTTTTTCGATGGATGGCATTGTTGCGCCATTAGACAAAATTTGCGATTTGGCAAATTTATATGATGCAATGGTTATGGTTGACGAATGCCATGCAGCCGGTTTTATTGGCGCCACTGGCAAAGGCACACTCGAGGCAAAAGGTGCTTTGGGACGAGTGGATATTATCACAGGCACGCTTGGCAAAGCACTTGGCGGTGCAATGGGAGGCTATACCACCGGCAAAAAAGAGATTATAGAAATACTTCGCCAGCGATCTAGACCATATTTATTTTCAAATTCGCTTGCACCCGCCATAGTTGGAGCATCTATCAAGGTTTTTGAAATGTTAGAAAACGACACCTCATTAAGAGACAAATTAGAATACAACACCACATATTTTAAAAACGGGATCAAAAATGCTGGTTTTGACATCGTTGATGGTGACTCAGCCATTGTGCCCGTGATGCTTTACGACGCCAAAATGGCTCAAATCATGGCTGCCGAATTGCTCAAAAAAGGTATATATGTCATAGGTTTTTTCTTTCCGGTAGTGCCAAAAAACAAAGCAAGAATTCGCGTACAGCTGTCAGCGGCTCACACAAAAGCACATTTAGACCAAGCCATTGAAGCATTTATTGAAGTTGGAAAACAGCTAAAAGTGATATAAAAAGCCTTAAATCATTTAAAATTAATGGTTTAAGTGAAGTTTTTTATTTTTTTTATTAAAAAAATTTTGTAATTAACTTTTAACATATTACTTTTGTCCCACATAAAACAATGTAATAAAATCAAGTATGAAAAATTTAAACAAAATTCTTGTCGCTTTCCTATTAATTATAGGATTAAACACACAAGCACAAGACAGCAACAATCCATGGGCTATTACCTTTGGTACAAACGCAGTTGATACAAGAGCCAGTGCATCAAAAAAAGCTAATTTTATCGAACAATTCGATCAAATTGCAAATATTAACCAAAACTGGAACATACTGCCATCAGTATCTTACTTGTCTGTAAGCAAATATATTGCAAGCAATTTTTCGCTTGGATTTGCTGGATCAGTAAACAAAATCACAAAAATTGTAATACCACTTACCTTTGATGTTGTAAATCCTGGAGATTTAACATATTATGCTTTAGATGGTCATATCAAATACAGCATGATGAACTTGATTAATTCAAAAGTAATTGACCCATCACTACATTTTGGTGGAGGTTATAATTGGTTTGGTCAAAAATCAACAGGAACCTTAGATTTAGGCGCCGGTTTGACGTTTTGGTTGTCAGAAAATGTAGGTTTAGCGCTTCAATCAAATTTCAAAAAATCTTTTGCAGATAGAGAAGATGTTCCATCACACTTTCAACACACCGGAGGTTTGACTTTCAAATTTGGTGCAGATGACAAAGATGGCGACGGAATTTCTGACAAAGACGATGCTTGTCCAGACGTAAAAGGTTTGAAAGAATTCAAAGGTTGTCCAGATACTGATGGCGACGGAATAGCAGACAAAGACGATGCTTGTATCGATATTCCTGGAAGTGCAGAATTTAACGGATGTCCTGATACAGACGGAGATGGTGTTGCAGATAATGCAGACGATTGTCCTGAAGTAGCAGGTTTGAAATCTATGAAAGGTTGCCCAGATACAGACGGAGACGGTGTTTCTGACAAAGCAGACAAATGTCCAACCGTAAAAGGTGCAAAAGACAACAGCGGATGTCCGTATGCAGATACAGATGGCGACGGAATTCTTGACAAAGATGACAAATGTGTTGACGTAAAAGGTACTTTGGCAAACAATGGTTGTCCAGACAAACCAGCTGTTGACGAAGCTACTATGAAAACATTGAACGATTACGGAAAAATTATTTTGTTCGACACTTCAAAATTCTCATTCCAAAAACAAACTATGCCAATCTTGCAAGCAATGACTGCCATCTTGAAAGAATATCCAACTGCAAAATTCAGTTTGGAAGGACACACAGATAGCGATGCAGCAGATGATTTCAATATGAAATTGTCTCAAGACAGAGTAGAAGCAGTTGTAAATTACTTAGTAGAAAACGGAATTGCAAAAGATCGATTGTCGGCTACAGGATACGGCGAAACAAAACCAGTTGCAGACAACAAAACTGCAAAAGGAAAAGCACTTAACCGTAGAGTTGAAGTAAAATTGATGAAATAATATATCAATTATAAATATTAAAAAGCCTCGATTTTCGAGGCTTTTTTTTGTGCCAATTTTAAACGTTTGTGTTTTTTTTCAATACCAAATGTGATTTTAAAATAGAACACTATCTTTGTCAAAAAAAAAGAATGAACTATTTTTCTTCAAATTTTAAATTAGGAATTCTCGGTGGTGGGCAACTGGGTAAAATGTTGCTTTTTGAAACCAGAAAATTTGATATTTATACCAAAGTTTTGGATTCAAACCAAGACGCACCCTGCAAAATGTCTTGCAACGAGTTTGTAATTGGAGATTTGATGGATTTTGATACTGTATATCAATTTGGAAAACAAGTTGATATCCTTACGTTTGAAATCGAGTTGGTAAACATTTTGGCTTTAGAACAATTGGAAGCCGACGGGGTTTGTGTATATCCATCATCCAAAACATTAAAACACATTCAAAACAAAGGCGTTCAGAAAGATTTTTATATTCAAAATAATATTCCAACTGCTTCATTTCGACGATTTGACGATTTGACACTTTTGAAAGAATTGGTAAAAAATCAAAATATTGGTTTGCCATTTATATGGAAATCTGCCGAGTTTGGCTATGATGGCAACGGTGTCAAAATGGTTCGATCAATTGATGATTTGAATTTTTTGCCAAATGTGGCTTGTATTGCAGAAGATGTTGTTGATTTTGAAAAAGAGCTTGCCGTGATTGTTTGTCGCAATGTTGCTGGCGATATCAAAACGTATCCTGTGGTAGAAATGGAGTTTCACCCCGAGGCAAATCAGGTTGAATATGTGATTTGTCCGGCTCAAATAGATGATGATATTGCAAAAAAAGCTACTGATATTGCGTTATTGGTTGCTGAAAAAATGGATATCGTAGGGCTTTTGGCTGTTGAAATGTTTTTGACCGCAGGCGGGTCAATATTAGTAAATGAAGTGGCGCCACGACCACACAATTCGGGGCATTTTAGTATAGAAGCAAGTTTTACATCACAGTTTGAAAACCATGTTAGGGCGATTTTGAACATGCCTTTGGGTAATTGCGATAGCAAAGTAGCGGCCGTTATGGTAAATTTGGTTGGCGAAGCTGGGTTTGAGGGTAATGTTGTATATAAGAATATAGAGAATGTGCTTTCTTTTGAGGGTGTAACGCCGCATATTTATGGCAAAAAACAAACCCGTGCTTTCAGAAAAATGGGGCACGTAACGATTGTGAATCATGATGCCAAAAAGGCTCGATTGATTGCTGGCGAAGTAAAAGCTGTGCTTCGTGTGGTGGGTGATATTGAATTATAATTTTTTTTTGGAAAGTCTTGAAAAAGATATCGGTCTGGCATAGCCCCGATTGAGGCGGCATCCTTTTTGTTTTTTCTTTTTCAGAAAAACAAAAAGATATAGCCGAAAGCGGGACGGGTGCTGTGCTGTAGCTATTGGTGTGCTTCAAAAAGAAAAAAAAGGCACTATTTTTATTGGTGTGTATTAAAATCTACGAAAACGATATTGTTTTTATAAATATTATGCACGCATAGTATTTTTATTCAAAAAAATGATTAATTTTGCATCAAATAAAGATTTATCATGAAAATATTGGTTTGTATAAGTCACGTTCCGGATACGACGTCGAAAATTAATTTTGTAAATAACGATACCGAATTTGACACGAGTGGAGTTCAATTTGTGATGAACCCAAATGATGAATTTGGGCTCACACGTGCAATTTGGTTTCAAGAGCAACAAGGTGCCAAGGTTACCGTTGTCAATGTGGGTGGGCCAGAGACCGAGGCCACACTGCGCAAGGCTTTGGCTATTGGGGCAGACGATGCTATTCGGGTAGATGCGGTGCCAATTGAAGGTTTTTTTGTGGCCAAACAGCTTGCCGAAGTTATTAAAAATGGTGCTTTCGACCTTGTGATTGCCGGCAAAGAATCGTTGGATTATAACGGTGGTATG
>JAYTNQ010000062.1:0-1941 GCA_043748255.1 Bacteroidota bacterium | reverse complement strand
GCAGATTTAAGAGAGTCTTTTGAGGCTTACGGAGCAGTAGATTCAGTTAAAATTATCAGTGATAAATTTACCGGAAGAAGTAAAGGTTTTGGATTTGTCGAAATGTCAAATGACGACGAAGCCCAAAAAGCAATCGACGAATTGAACGGAGCAACCGTACAAGGTCGCGCCATTGTTGTAAACAAATCAGAACCAAAACCAGAAGGCGAACGTCGCAGTTTTGGTGGAGGTGGAAACCGTGGAGGCAATAGCCGTCCAGGCGGAAACTACGGAAACGACCGCAATAGCGGTGGTTACGGCGGCGGAAATAGCCGTGGCGGAGATAGAGGAGGTTACTAAAACCACTCAAACACCGATTATTTTGATCAAACATTTCAAAAATTGAAAACTCAATTTTTGAAATGTTTTTTTTATGCCCTTTTTTGGGCGTGCCCCTTCGGGTCGGTCTCCGGCTCCCGCTTTTTGGGGCTGGCTGAAAAACGCCAGCCCCAAAAGAGCTCCACCTTCGCCCTCACGCAAAAATATAGCAATTTAATAGCACAACCATAATAATTATAAAATTCAAACCAAAAAAAATCCAGTTCAGTTAAGTATATTTGTAAAATATATATAATTTTTTTATGAAAATAGCGCTCATTATTTGCACTTATATGCGCCCAAAACCTTTGCTATATTTGTTGCAATCAATAAACAAGCAAACCCTATATCCAGACCAAATTATTATTGTTGATGGCTCTACAAATCACGAAACACAAAAAGAATTAACCCAAATCAACATTCAAAATTTTGACTATTTTTGTGTAACTCCAGAAAATCGCGGTTTGACAAGACAACGTAATTTTGGAATTTCAAAACTCCATAAAAAAATTGATATTGTAGCATTTCTGGACGACGATACCATTTTGGAAGAAAATTATTTTGAAATCATGCTTCAAACTTTTAGAGAAAACCCAGCAATAACTGGGGTTGGAGGTGTTGCTACAAATGAAAATGGCTGGCAAAAAGCTTTGCAAGGCAAAACATACAACACAAAATTGTATCGTTTTGAAGAAGAATTTGTGTACAAGGAGGGTTTTCGAAATGTCGTTCGAAATTATTTGGGTTTGGGATCACAATTTGCTTCTGGCATCATGCCCAAATTTTCGCATGGACAAAGTTGTGGATATCCATTGACAGGTAAATTGTATGAGGTAGATTTGCTTATTGGAATGTCTTTTGCCTTCAGAAAACAAGTTGTAGATGAAATTCAATTTTCAAAATATTTTGAAGGATATGGATTATATGAAGATGCCGATTTTAGTATTCGAGCTCTTGCTTTTGGTAAAAATGTGATCCAAACCAAGCTGCAACTCAAACACTTTCATGACCCTTCTGGTCGCCCAAACCATTTGAAATACGGAAAAATGGTGGTAAGAAACGGATGGTATGTTTGGCGCACCAAAAATCCTTACCCAGAAATTAAAGACCGATTAAAATGGCATGCCATCACAATTTTATTGATTCATATTAGATTTATCAATATATTTACAACAACCAAACCTGGCGTAGCCTTTTTTGAAGCTGTTGGCCGAAGTTTTGCCTGGTGGCAATTATTGATTGATCAACCTATAAGTCGGAATAAAAAATATGAAAACCATCATCATAGCTCATAATTATAACCAAAATTCATTTGCTGCAATGAGTTGTGAATTGGCAGATTGGCTTTGTAAACAGGGAAACAGGGTAATATTTATTTCGCACGAACCTTTTTTTGAAATCCCAAAAAGCACAAAAATTGGAAATGGAGAATTAATTATTTGTTCATGGAAAACAGCAAAGCGACCTACAAATTTTGAAAACGTTTTGCACTTTATGAGAATATATTTTAAATACAAACCTCAAATTGTTATTGGTCATTTTGTTGGAAGTAATATCGCTATTTTGGTTTCAAAAATCATGTCG
>JAYTNQ010000061.1:0-13550 GCA_043748255.1 Bacteroidota bacterium | reverse complement strand
AAATTATTATCAAAAAGTGCCTTCTGCATTTATGGAAAAGCAAAATCATGAAATTTTGCCAGATTCAGAAAACATTTGTGCTTTTATAGAAGGGTCTGAGCTGCCAAATGAAATTTTGGTTATTTCGGCACATTATGATCATATAGGCATCAAAAATAACGAAATATACAATGGCGCTGATGATAATGGCAGTGGAACAGCGGCACTTTTGTCGATAGCAAAAGCCTTTGCCAAGGCCAAAAAAGAGGGGAATGGACCAAAACGATCGATACTTTTTTTGCACGTCACAGGGGAAGAACACGGTCTTTATGGCTCAAAATTTTATGCAGAAAACCCTTTGTTTCCACTCAAAAACACGATTGCCGACATTAATATTGACATGATTGGTCGCCGTGACGAAAAACATAATAAATCCAATAATTATATCTATTTGATAGGCTCCGATTTTTTGTCAACAGATTTGTATGAAAGCTGCGAAATAGCCAACAAAAAATATGTCAATTTAGAAATCGATTATACCTATAATTCAAAATCTGACCCCAACCGATATTATTATCGCTCGGATCATTATAATTTTGCTAAAAACGGTATTCCAGTTGTATTTTTGTTCAATGGAGTTCATGCAGATTATCATCAAGCATCAGATGAGGTTGACAAAATTGAGTTTGACGCACTCGCCAAAAGAACACAATTGGGGTTTGCAATAGCATGGGATTTGGCCAACAGAAAAAAGCGCCCTTTTGTTGACAAAAAGGGATAAAACACGATTTTAAAAATCCAAATCAAAAGTTTTTTTAAAAAGTTCTAAATTCGGATTGATTTCGTTCAAACGGTTGTATTTGTCCACATCTGTAAAGGCAAATTTTTGTTCAATATCTTCATTTACAATAACATCTATCATAACATCGTGATTATGAAGCTTGCCACGTAGATAACCCAATAGTTCGTTTTTTTCGGTTTCAAAGTCAATTTTAGCACCATTATTTGGCAATTCGTGTGTGATAACAAATCCTTCTAATTTGGGCTGATTGATCAGCAAAAGTGCTTCCATGATTTTGTGACCTTTGTCGCTTAATCGTTGTGCATATTTGTTCCAATGCAGTAGCATTTCGGTTTCTGTAAAGGCTTCAACCGGCAAATGAACTTCGTCTTTTTGGAGCGAAAAACTATTTTCTTGGAGTGCTTTTTTGGCTCGAATACTCGACAGAGAGAGTGCTGAAACTCTTGGTTCGGTTGTAAAATCTGATACCGTTTTTACCAATTCTATTGTTGGCAAGATTGGGCTTACAGGCTCGATTGGTGCAGATTGCAAAGGCTCAATTGACAAATTTGCAATAGGCTGCTCTTTCAAGGTAGTAACTATTGAATAGTTATTTGTTTTAAAATAAGTAGTCGGAATTATATAGGGCTCAACTTTTTTTTTTCTCCATCAAGGTTGATAGAGGCCAATTGCATGAGGCAAAGTTCAACCAAAAGGCGTTGATTTTGTGATAGTTTGTACTTTAAATCACAGTCGTTAGCAATTTCAATTCCTTTTAACAAAAAATCAAAAGTTGTTTTTTGAGATTGGTCATAATATAATTTTTGAGCTTGCTCGCCGGCTTCCAACAAAACTAGGGTTGCAGGATTTTTGCAAACCATCAAATCTCTAAAATGAGATGCCAATCCAGAAACAAAATGATGGGCATCAAAGCCTTTTGAAACAATATCGTTAAACAAAATGAGCAATTCAGGAATTTTATTTTCTAAAAATAATTCGGTAAATTGTATGTAGGTTTCAAAATCCAACACACTCAAATTTTCTGTAACGGCTTGTCTTGTGAGATTATTGCCACAATAAGATACCACCCTATCAAAGATTGAAAGTGCGTCTCGCATTGCTCCATCGGCTTTTTGTGCAATAATATGAAGCGCATCGTCTTCATATTCAACTCCTTGACTTTGAGCTACTTCTGCCAAATGGTTTTTAGCATCTTTGACGGAAATTCGTTTAAAATCAAATATTTGACATCGCGACAAAATCGTTGGAATAATTTTGTGCTTTTCGGTGGTTGCCAATATAAAAATAACATGCTTTGGTGGCTCTTCCAAGGTTTTCAAAAACGCATTAAACGCATTAGAAGATAACATGTGCACCTCGTCTATGATATAAACTTTGTAATGACCTGTTTGTGGTGG
Organism: Bacteroidota bacterium; assembly: GCA_043748255.1. Taxonomy (GTDB): domain Bacteria; phylum Bacteroidota; class Bacteroidia; order Flavobacteriales; family Flavobacteriaceae; genus Flavobacterium. Next base: position 11,372 of record JAYTNQ010000061.1, on the reverse strand, counting down.
AATTCGCACTTGATCTATCAAATTTCTGATATCATCAACAGAATTATTTGAAGCAGCGTCTAACTCAAACACGTTGAAAGCAAAATCTTCAAGCGGATCATCATATCCGGGTTGGTTTATTTTTCTGGCCAAAATTCGGGCACAAGTGGTTTTTCCTACGCCTCTTGGCCCTGTAAATAGGAGGGCGGAAGCAAGATGATTTGTGGCAATTGCATTGAGCAAAGTGTTTGTAATAGCCTGTTGTCCAACAACATCCTTGAATGTTTGTGGGCGATACTTTCTGGCGGATACTACAAATTCTTCCATCTTTTTTTATTGGTGCACAAATATAGTTTTAAAATTTTGAATAGACAATATATTTAAAATCTGTTTCCTCAAAATGATATATTATTGCAACCCAAATTGTTGTATTGTTCGAATTAATTTTCTTATTTTTGTAAATTATAAATACCATTTTTTTTACATTAATAAATTTATTCCAATACTTTCAATTTTTTTAACCCAAAAAAAAATTTATGAAAAAAGCAGCCTTTATATTTTTAGCATTTGTTACGCTTACTTTGGGTTGTAAAATTCAAAACACAATAGTGAATTCCAAACAAATCAACCTCATTTTTGAGGCCAAAAGCAGCAGCACTGTTTCTGGAACGGCTGTTTTTGTCGAAAAAAATGGGGTAGTAACCCTTACGGCAAACATTAGCGGATTAAAACCCGGGCTTCATGGAATTCACATTCATGAAAAAGCAGATTGTAGCAGCCCCGACGGCAAAAGTGCCGGTGGACATTGGAATCCAACCTTCAAAAATCATGGAAAATGGGGTAATTCCAACTGCCATCGTGGCGATATTGGTAATTTTGAAGCAGACAAAAATGGGAACGGAAAAATTATTTTTACAACCTCAGAGTGGTGCATCAATTGTGAAGATGCCACCAAGAATATTGTCGGCAAAGGGCTAATTGTTCACCAAGATGCCGACGATTTTCAAACACAACCCTCCGGAAATTCTGGCAGTAGAATGGCTTGTGGCAGTATTATTCAATAATTTTTTTTGTTAAAATTCAGCTCTATGAGCCATTCAATTCTAATTTTAGAAACGGTGCTGTAAAGCTTTTTTTGCTTTTTATAATTTCTTCGGGCGAGCCTTTTGCAACAACTGTGCCGCCGCCTTTGCCACCTTCTGGACCAATATCGATAATATAATCGGCAAGTTTGATCACGTCCATATTGTGTTCAATAATCAAAATCGTGTTGCCTTTGTCAACCAATTTGTTGATGACCTCCATCAAAACCCTGATATCTTCAAAGTGAAGCCCGGTTGTTGGTTCGTCCAATATATAAAAGGTGTTGCCTGTATCTTTTTTGCTCAACTCGCCCGCAAGTTTGATGCGCTGTGCCTCGCCACCAGATAACGTGGTGGACTGTTGTCCTAGGGTGATATAGCCCAAACCAACATCTTGTATGGTCTTGACTTTTCGATATATTTTCGGAATCATTTCAAAAAAAGGTACCGCCTCGTCAACCGTCATATTCAGCACATCCGAAATAGATTTACCTTTATACCTAATTTCCAAAGTTTCACGGTTAAAACGTTTGCCCTGACAGGTTTCGCACTCCACATATACATCTGGCAAAAAACTCATTTCGATGGTGCGCACACCAGAGCCCTCGCAGGTTTCGCAGCGTCCGCCATTTACGTTAAAACTAAATCTGCCCGCTTTATATCCCCGAATCATACTCTCGGATGTCATCGTAAAAAGGTTTCTAATCTCTGTAAAAACCTCGGTATAAGTAGCTGGATTGGAACGTGGCGTTCGTCCAATCGGACTTTGATCTATATCAATCACCTTGTCAATATGCTCCAAACCTTCTATTTTTTTGTAAGGTTTAGGTTTTTTTACACCATTAAAATAAAAAGCATTCAAAATAGGATATAGTGTCTCGTTGATCAAAGTCGATTTGCCGCTTCCAGAAACTCCAGTCACACAAATGAGCTTGCCAAGCGGCAATTCTATACTTACATTTTTCAAATTATTGCCTGTTGCACCGCTCAATTTCATGAATTTTCCATTGCCTTCTCGACGTATTTTAGGAATTTCTATTCTCAAATCGCCATTCAAGTATTTTGCCGTTATGGTTTTTGCCGCCAACATTTGTTTTGGAGTACCTTGACTGATAATTTCGCCCCCAAATTTGCCCGCTTTTGGTCCAATATCAATCACATAATCAGCCCGTTGAATCATGTCTTTGTCATGCTCAACCACAATCACAGAGTTGCCCAAATCGCGCAATTGCTCCAGCGAGTGAATCAATTTTTCGTTATCTCTTTGGTGCAATCCAATACTTGGTTCGTCCAGAATATACAAAACACCCACCAATTGCGACCCAATTTGTGTTGCCAATCTTATGCGCTGTGCCTCGCCGCCGGATAGCGATTTTGAACTTCGGCTCAAGGCCAAATAATTCAAACCCACATTCATCAAAAAACGCAATCTGTCTTTAATCTCTTTGATTACTTCGGTAGCTATAAGTTTTTGATTATTAGATAATTGATTTTCTAAATTAGCAAACCAATCAGTCAAATCAGCAATATCCATATCACACAATTCTGTGATGTTTTTTTCGTTTATTCTAAAAAATTGCGACTCCCTTTTCAATCTCGATCCTTCACAAACACTACAATTTATCTCGTCCATAAAGCCCGAAGCCCACCTTTTTATAGTAGCCGATCCACTAGCATCAAACTGATTTTTGATAAAATTTGAAATCCCTTCAAACTCAATTTTATACTCCTTTTCAACACCCAAATTTTTTGAAGCAACTGTAAATTTTTCTTTACCACCGTTCAAAATCATATCCATCGCCTCGTCTGAAATACTTTCGATTGCATCAGATATTTTGAAACCATATTTTTCGCCAATAATTTCCAATTGCTTAAAAATCCATGTCGATTTGTATTCGCCCAAAGGCAAAAAACCGCCGTTTTTGATCGATAATTTTGGATTCGGAATTATTTTTTGGAGGTTAATTTCATTAGTAAGCCCCAGTCCGTTGCAATGTTCACAAGCCCCTTTTGGCGAGTTAAAAGAAAACAAATTTGGCTCCGGATTTTGATATGAAATCCCAGAAGTAGGACACATCAAATTGCGCGAAAAAAACCGTACATTATTACTTTCATGTTCCAAAACCATCAACACGTTTTCGCCATGATACATCGCCGTTTTGATGCTTTCGGCAAGACGATTTTCAATTTCCAAACCATTGTCAATCAACATTCTATCAATCACAATTTCAATATCGTGGGTTTTATACCGATCCAGTTTCATGCCCGCCGTAATATCTTTTACGGTACCATTAACTCGAACTTTCAAAAAACCCTGTTTGGCAATTTGTTGAAACAACTCGGCATAATGACCCTTTCTAGCCCGAATTACAGGTGCCAAAATATGCACTTTTTGACCCAAAAAATCATTCAAAATCAAATCTCTAATTTGCTCATCGCTATAAGAAACCATTTTTTCGCCAGAGTTAAAACTATAGGCATCAGCTGCACGAGCAAAAAGCAATCTCAAAAAATCATATATTTCAGTAATTGTACCCACCGTCGAGCGCGGACTCTTGCTTGTCGTTTTTTGCTCGATCGCAATCACAGGCGACAGACCATCTATTTTGTCCACATCCGGACGCTCCAAACCACCCAAAAATTGCCGTGCATAAGCAGAAAATGTCTCCACATACCGCCGCTGACCCTCGGCATAAATCGTGTCAAACGCCAACGAAGACTTGCCAGAACCCGAAAGTCCCGTAATAACCACCAGTTTTTCGCGCGGAATCGAAATATCAATATTCTTCAAATTGTGCACCCGTGCCCCAAGAACCTCAATCGTATTGTCGTTTTCAATCATAAAATTTCAAAAAAGCAAAGTTACAATTAACTTCAAAAAGAAACCCCAAAACCCACATTATTTTTTTGGGCGTGCCCCTTCGGGTCGGTCTCCAGCTCCCGCTTTCTGGACCTGGCTGAAAAACGCCAGCCCCAGAAGAGCTCCGCCTTCGCCCTCACGCAAGCATTCCAAAGACCCTTTTTTGTGTCAAAAACAAATAATTTTCAAAACACCCTTTCCCTAATACATTTTTTATTAATCGAAAACCCAAAAAATTAAGAACTAAAATTCAAAATTCAAAATAAAAATAACTAAATTTGCCATTAAAATAAAGATAATTTTATGGATGAAAATTTTTCACCACGCGTAAAAGACGTAATCACTTTTAGCAAAGAAGAAGCCATGCGATTGGGGCACGATTTTATAGGAACCGAACACCTTATGCTCGGAATTTTAAGAGACGGAAATGGAAAAGCAATCGATATATTACTCAATTTATCTATCGACCTGAACCACCTACGCCGAAAAGTTGAGATTTTAAGCCCCGCAAATCTTCAAGCTATTACCGAAATAGACAAGCGAAATTTACACCTCACTCGTCAAGCAGAACGCGCCCTAAAAACAACCTTTTTGGAAGCCAAAATGTTTCAAAGCACCACTATAAGTACAGCACATCTATTGCTTTGTATTCTGAAAAATGAAAATGACCCAACTACAAAATTGCTCAACAAACTCAAAATCGATTATGATAATGTAAAAGAGCAATATCTCGCTATGACCATGAGCAACAACACCTTTACAGAAAATAGTCCAAAAGCCGAAGCATTCAACGAAGATGCCGCAAACGAAGACCAATTTAAAGAAGGCAGTTTTAACAATCCAAGTAACAAATCTACCAAAAAATCAAAAACCCCCGTTTTAGATAATTTTGGAAGAGATCTTACCGAGATGGCAGAGCAAGGAAAACTAGACCCCGTTGTAGGACGCGAAAAAGAAATTGAACGCGTTTCGCAAATTTTAAGCCGTCGCAAAAAAAACAACCCATTATTAATTGGCGAACCAGGTGTCGGAAAATCAGCCATTGCCGAGGGGTTAGCACTCCGTATAATACAAAAAAAAGTATCCCGAATTTTGTTCAACAAACGTGTTGTTACCCTCGATTTGGGCAGTTTGGTGGCCGGCACAAAATACCGAGGACAATTTGAAGAACGCATGAAAGCCGTGATGAACGAGTTAGAAAAAAACGACGACATTATCCTGTTTATAGACGAAATTCATACCATAGTTGGAGCCGGTGGCGCAGCAGGCTCACTTGATGCCTCCAATATGTTCAAACCAGCATTAGCAAGAGGCGAAATTCAATGTATTGGTGCAACAACTCTAGACGAATACAGACAATATATAGAAAAAGATGGCGCATTAGAACGTCGTTTTCAAAAAATAATTGTCGAGCCAACATCTGTCGATGAAACCATAATAATTTTGAATAACATCAAAAACAAATACGAAGACCATCATAACGTTTCCTATACCGATCAAGCCATAGAAGCCTGCGTAAAATTGACCAATCGCTATATGTCTGAACGATTTTTGCCAGACAAAGCCATAGACGCACTCGACGAAGCCGGATCAAGAGTACACATTACAAACATGGACGTACCCAAACAAATCCTGGATTTAGAACGTGAATTAGAAGAAATTAGGTTACAAAAAATTGATGTAGTCAAAAAACAAAAATATGAAGACGCCGCAAGACTTCGAGATGATGAAAAGCGAGCCGAAAAAGAATTAGCCATTGCACAAGAACAATGGGAAAATGATGCCAAAAACAATAGAATTTTGGTTACAGAAGACCATGTAGCAGATGTAGTATCCATGATGACAGGAATTCCGGTAAACCGAATTGCACAAACCGAAAGCAACAAATTGGCACATTTGCCAGAATTAATTCAAAGCAAAGTAGTAGGGCAAAACGAAGCCGTTTTGAAAATTGCAAGATCAATTCAGCGCAATCGTGCAGGCCTTAAAGACCCAAATAGACCCATAGGTTCGTTTATATTTTTGGGACAAACAGGTGTTGGAAAAACCCAATTAGCCAAAGTTTTGGCCAAAGAATTGTTTGACTCCGAAGACGCTTTGATTAGAATTGACATGAGCGAATATATGGAAAAATTTGCCATCTCAAGACTCATAGGCGCACCTCCAGGCTATGTGGGCTATGAAGAAGGCGGTCAATTGACCGAAAAAGTAAGAAGAAAACCCTACTGTGTTGTTTTGCTTGACGAAATTGAAAAAGCACACCCAGACGTTTTTAATATGATGCTTCAAGTGCTTGACGACGGCTATTTGAATGACAGTTTGGGAAGGAAAATAGATTTCAAAAACACCATTATCATCATGACCTCAAACATCGGAGCACGTCAACTCAAAGATTTTGGACAAGGAGTAGGTTTCGGAACCGCTGCAAAAATAGCACAAGCAGACGACAACTCAAAAAGCATAATAGAAAACGCACTTAAAAAAGCGTTTGCCCCCGAGTTTTTAAATCGAATAGACGATGTGATAGTCTTTAACGCTCTCGAAAAACACGACATCGATTTGATTATCGAAATCGAACTCCAAAAACTATATCAAAGAATCGCAGAATTGGGCTATCAACTTCAATTGACAGACAAAGCCAAAGCCTATATCGCAGACAAAGGATTTGACAAACAATTTGGCGCAAGACCACTTAAAAGAGCCATTCAAAAATATGTCGAAGACACACTTGCAGAATCTATTATAACCCAAAAAATTGGCGCGGGTGATCAAATTTTGATGGATATTGAAGACAATGCCACCGAATTGACTGTGAGTATCAACACGAAAGCAGTTGCAATCAAAGAATAAAAATACCATTTTCAAAAAGCCTACTTTATTCCTAATACAGTAGGCTTTTTTTTTGTCAAATAAAATCAAAAAACTTTACAAAATCAAATCACACCAATAAAATATCATATAAATTTGTTAATAACTTTTATTCATTATTTTTGGCTAATATTCGATTACGATTGTATATTTGCAAAAGAATTAAGACATATTTCAAATTAATCGTATTAAAAACCGATGAAATACATTTTTTTTCGTTGAATTGCTAAAATCACAGTGCGAATATGAAACACGATAAATTTTCATAAGGTCATTTTAACGCCCAAGACCATACGGGGCATAAATACAATTAGAAATTATGTTAACATTAGCAACTTTGGCTTCAGAGCTAAAAATCGAAAACGTAGCGTTGATCGCTGCAGGTGGAAAAGGTAAAGGTAAAGTAAAAAGTGTAAAAGCTCATTCTGTGAGTCATGCAAGTATGTCAACTGCAGCACCAATTCTTATTGATCCTAATGCACCAAAATAATTGTGTAAATAAAACTACAAAAATGAGAGGTAACTCTCATTTTTTTTTGTCCAAAAATGAAAAAATATTTACTATCAAAATCGGCAGCTGTTGAAGAGATTGACCATGTTTGGTATGCTCATAATGGCAAAAGTAACTTTAAGATTAACAAAACAATGGCGCAAATTCTGTTAGAATTTCAGCAGCCAAACACTGTTGAGGCTATCATTGAGATTCTTTTTGGGGATGCTATTGAAACCGACAAACTGAAATATTTTGATTTTATAAACACTTTTTTGATCGAAATGCGTAATATTGGCATTATTGTTTTGGATACGGATGCCGACCTTCAAAAACCAAAACCAGTATTAAAACCTGGAAAAATTTACCGAGATTTTGAAGTTTTAGAACTGATTGCAGCAAATGATTCATTTGTTCAGGTCTATAAAATTTTGAAAAACAAAAATATTAAACCTACAGTGATCAAACTTTTTGCATGCAAAAAGCACAAAATTCTTGATCACAAAAAAACGCATAAAAGTTTTCAAATGTTTGAGCAAGAAATGGAAATACATAGTAGTATTCCAAACCATAAAAACATTTGCAGTTTTGTAGAAAAAAACAAAATTTTAAACTATCCTTATTTTGAAATGGAATTTGTAAAAGGAAATGTACTTTCAAAAAAACTTCGTTCCAAAAGAAACAATCAAAATACCAACCACAAAATAGCAATAGGTTTACTTGCTGCAATGGCACATTTGCACCAAAACAATATTATACATGCCGATTTGCACTCCAGAAATTTCATGCTCGATACTCAAAATAATATCAAAATCATTGATTTTGGATTTTCATACAATACCACAATACCTTTAGAAAATCAAGTGATGAATCGAGGTGGAGTGGCACATTATATGCCGCCTGAAAGGGTTTTTGACCATCCCTTTATTTTTTCAAATACCATTTCAACCTTGCAGGGCGAAGTGTATCAGCTGGGTTTGATGCTTTTTCGGCTTTATACAAAAACAAATCCATTTGGTAGCAAAACCGAAAAAACCTGGGCAGAAATGGCTCATGATATTTTAAATTTTGATTTCTTGCAAACAATTACAAAAAACGAACAAAGAGATACAATCATTAAAAAAGCCATGTCAAAAAAGCCAAGCGATCGATATGAAAACTGCATCGAAATGCAAAAAAAATGGTTAGAAATTAAAGATTAATTGCTAAAAATCAATTGTTTGGCTATTTTATTTGCAATTCATTTGGTTTTTTATATCTTTGAAATATATTGAAATTCAATTTTAACAAAATTAAAATGCTCAAAACAGACCCTCAGCTAAAATCTAATGACTGTGGAATCAGCGCAATCAAAACGATTTTTAATGTTTTTGAAAAAAATATCAGTCGAAAATATATCGAAGACAGTATTATTTTGGAAGAAAATGGGTCACGAATCACGGATCTAAAAATTTTTTTTGACAACCATGGTTTTGCCTCAGAATTCAAACTTTTGGATATCAATTTTGTTTCTACAGACAATACAGCTTTAGATGATTTTTTTCCGTTCATTTTGCCTATCGAAAACAAATCTGAAACACATTATGTTGTTGTAAATGAGCGTAAAGGCAACAAATTGCTGATTTTAGACCCCAATCAAGGCACACAATATTATTTGAGCATTCAAGAACTCAAAAAGCAATCTCATTTTAGCAAAACGTCATGGGATTTGGTAACGACCGATCAAAAAATAAAAGCCCTTTGCTCGCAAGATTTGGAAGCCTACGGATTAAAAATCACAACATTTTTGAACGATAATGACCAGGGTGTACTTTTTAACAAATTGACTTATTTTACCTATTTAAAGCAAAATTTCGGGTTTAAAGATGCAATTGTCGAAAAAGCATTTTTAGTAGATTTGCTTAAAAATCAAGAAATATCTTCGGTTCCAAAACATTTTAGAACGCTAAAATACAACCAAGACAAAATTAATATTTCTGCACCTATCATACTGTGCGTAAAAGAATTAGCTATAACAGAAACTGCTGAATTGCCTAAAGACAACACCCCAAATTTGTATTTGCAACTTTACAAACAATTAGCAGCAAACAAAAAATTGTGGCATATTTATATATTTGCGGCACTATTTTCGGCAACATCGGCACAATTGGCTGTTTTTATCAATCAAATTTTGATAGACAATGTTTTGCCTTCCTACAATATCAATACGCTCGTGATTTTTGCTATCGGTATTGGTGTTTACAAACTTTTTGATATTGGCACCTCTTTATACAAATCTTTTGTAGGCATTCACTTGGGAAACATTTTGGACAAGCATTTTTTGAACACTTTTGACCAAAAAATAAATGCTTTTTCGCTTCCTTATATTCATTCTTACAAAAAAGGTGATTTGATAGAACGCATTAGCGATTCTATGAAGCTCAAAACTTTTTTCTTGCGGTTTTTTACCAGTATTTTGGTAGATGTAGTCGTTTCGATTTACTCACTCGGAATTTTGTTTTATATCAATTACAAAATTGCAATTATAGTTTTGGTTGTCATGCTTTTGTTTTGGGGTTGGTTTCGATTTATAACTCCGTATATCAAACAAAATGAGCGTATTAGATATATCCGAAAAGCCGATTTTTTATCAAAAATGATCGAAAAAATTGAAGGGATCCAGGTCATAAAAAGCTTCAAAATAGAGCAATATCACTCAAACAAGATTACGGCAAGCATCAACAAATATCTTAAAATACAACTCAAAAATGGCTATCTCGACTTGGTCAACAAAGTGATAATTTCCGTGATTATAGTAGTTTCTTCTATTTTAATTATGGTTTTTTTGACCAAATTGGCTATCAATGATCACAGTATTTCTTTGGGACAAATTATTACTTTTATTGCACTATCATCCAAAATATTTTCGTCTTTGAGAAGCATTTTAGAAGAAAATCTTTCATTACAAGAAAACGAAGTGATACTCAAAAGAAATTTAGACTTTGCAGAAGCTCAAAAAGCAAATTCAAACAGAGGAATAGTAGATTTTAATATCGAAAAATTAAATTTGAAAGACCTCAATTTTGGTTATTTTGAAGACGAAATGGTTTTGAATAATATCAATTTTGAAATCAAAAAAACCGATAAAATTCAAATTGAAGGTCAAAACGGCTCTGGAAAATCTACTTTGAGCAAAGTCCTTACGGCGCTTTATACCCCAAAATCTGGGGCTATATTGATAAACGATTGCGTAAGTAACTTGTATAGTTCAGAAAAATTAAAAGATAAAATTTTATTAGTCAGCAACGAAGATATTTTGTTCAATGATACCCTTGAAGACAATATTTGTTTGGGCAAAAAAATTAATCGGAATGACATTATTGCTTTGTCCAAAAAAATAGATTTTTATGATTTTATCGCTTCAAAAGTCGAAACCTTGGATTTTACAGTTAGCGAAAATGGAAAGAATTTATCGACCGGACAACGAAAAAAAGTATTGCTGATGCGTGCACTACTTTCTAATGCCGAAATCATTATTTTGGACGAAGTTTTGTCTGGAATGGATCTTGAAAGCCGCAACAAAATTGAACAATTGATTCAAGACGATGGCTCAAAATGTTTTATCATTATTTCGCACGAGCCAATCAATAATATTAAGTTTACTAAAAAATACAAAATCAACAATGGACACCTCAATCTTATATGAAACCAAGTCGATTCGATTTATCAAAATAGTGTATCTATTTTTGCTGACAACTACATTTTTTTCGATCATATTGTTATTTGTACTCAAAATAAACGATAGCGTTTCGTTTTCACAAGGATTGGTATATTCTAGCAATCCACAGGTCAAAATGAACGCACCAAATGATGTCAAAGTGTTAAAAATATTGGTGCGCGAAGGACAATCAATTCAAAAGGGCGACACCCTATTTGTATTAGAAAATATAAAAACTAAAATCGATTTTGAAGTTGCCAATATGGATGTTTCTGCCATGAAAAATAAAATTTCGAGTACTAACAAACTAATATTAAGTGCATTAGAACAAAAATCAGCAATGCAGCAGCTTATCAATATTCAATCAAACATATATGCTACAGATAAGAAAAAAAC
>JAYTNQ010000060.1:0-5364 GCA_043748255.1 Bacteroidota bacterium | reverse complement strand
AAATGAAATTTTTGTCCTCAAAGGGTATGCGGGTACTGGCAAAACTACGGTGATTTCGACCATCGTAAACAATCTTTTTGAAATCGACAAAAAGTATGTTTTGCTTGCTCCCACAGGGCGTGCTGCCAAAGTGATTGCCAATTATTCGCAAAAACCAGCTTTTACAATTCACAAAAAAATCTATTTTCCAAAAAAATCGAGTGGGGGAGGTGTGAGCTTTACAATGCAACAAAACAAACATAAAAACACCCTTTTTATAGTCGATGAAGCCTCGATGATTTCCAACACAAATGCCGAATCCAAAATGTATGAAAACGGCTCTTTGCTCGACGATTTAATATCCTATATCTACGCTGGGCACAACTGCAAATTGATACTTTTGGGCGATACAGCCCAGCTGCCACCCATAAATTTAGATATTTCGCCAGCTTTGGACACCGATATTTTGGCAAGACATTATGACAAAGAAATCAAGCATATTGAGTTTGACGAAGTGATGCGACAATCCGAAAAATCTGGTATTTTGAGCAACGCCACCCAACTTCGCGAATTGTTGAAAGATCCATTTGTAACCGATTTCAAATTTGATTTGAGTGGCTGCAAAGATGTCGTGCGGCTGATTGACGGTTTTGATATTCAAGACGCTATCAATCAGGCTTATAGAAATTATAGCATTGAAGATACTGCTTTTATTGTTAGGTCAAACAAAAGAGCAAATCAATATAACGAGCAAATTAGAAATAAGATTTTAGACAAAGAGAGCGAACTTGCAGCGGGTGATTATTTGATGGTTGTCAAAAATAATTATTTTTGGCTCAAAGATGCAGACGAAGCCGGATTTATAGCAAATGGCGATATAATTGAGGTTTTGTCGATCTTTAATATCAAAGAATTGTATGGTTTTAAATTTGCAAATGTAAAAATTAGAATGGTCGATTATCCCAATCAAAAACCCTTTGAAACGGTTCTTTTGATGGACACAATCACAAGCGAATCACCCTCACTAACCTTTGAAGAGTCAAACAAATTATATCAAGAAGTCATGCAAGATTATGTTGGCGAAACCAAATATAATGCGTTCAAGAAAGTCAAAGAAAACGAGTATTTTAATGCACTTCAAGTAAAATTTTCTTACGCAATCACCTGCCACAAATCGCAAGGCGGGCAGTGGAATACCGTATTTGTAGAGCAACCTTATTTGGCAGATGGCATCAATCGCGATTATATACGGTGGCTTTATACCGCAATAACCCGCGCCAAAGACAAACTCTATTTAATTGGTTTTAAGGACAATAACTTTGTCGAAAATTAATTTATACAATAACAATTTGATTTTTTATTTTTTTAAAACAACTTTGCAAAACCATTTTAGCCATGCCGATGAAAACAATTGCTGTAATTCCAGCCCGATATGCCTCAACCCGATTTCATGCCAAATTACTTCAAGATTTGTGCGGCAAATCTGTAATTTTGCGAACCTATGAAGCCGCAATTCAAACCAATTTGTTTGATGATGTTTTGGTAGTGACAGACTCCGAGCTGATATTTGCCGAAATATCAAAAAATGGTGGCAAAGTACAGATGAGTCAAAAAAATCACGAATCTGGCAGCGACAGAATTGCCGAAGCCGTTCAAAAATTAGACATAGATATTGTTGTGAATGTGCAAGGCGACGAACCTTTTATAGACAAACAATCATTGGAAAAACTCCTACAAGTTTTTAAAAACGACACCCTATATCAAATTGATTTGGCCTCACTGATGTGCAAGATTCATGACAATCAAGACATACAAAACCCAAATAATGTAAAAGTAGTAGTAGATCAAAATTTGATGGCACTCTATTTTTCACGATCCATAATTCCGTACCCGCGCGACACGGCGGCAACCCCACAATACTGGCAGCATATTGGCGTATATGCCTTTAGAAAACAGGCACTTATGGATTTTTATGACCTTCCGATGCAATCGCTCGAAGCCAGCGAAAAATTAGAACAATTGCGCTATTTAGAGTACGGAAAGCGCATAAAAATGGTAGAAACCAATCATATTGGCGTTGGAATCGACACACTTGAAGACCTCGAAAAAGCACGAAAAATGATGGCTTGCTAAAAAAATGTAAAAGATAATTATACCAAAACAGTTTTTATGTTTTTTTGGCGCACACCACCCGAACAGCACACCACCCGTCCCGCTGCACGCTATATCTTTTTTTGGTTTTTTTCAAAAACCAAAAAAAGGATACCGCTACATCGGGGCGATTATAAACTTTTTTGGGGTTTTGAGACGTTATTCGTAGGGTGTTGATTGTTAACCGCAAATGGTTGCCCAAACAAAGTAGTTCGTTTTCATAGTCTGCTTCATAGTTTTGTTACACATTTATTAGAAAACGGAACCGACATCCGCAATATAAAACATTTTCTAGGACAAGCAAGCATCAAAACCACAACCATCTACACACACCTTACCAGTAAAATAGTAGATAAAATACAAAGTCCATTAGACCAGCTAGTAAGCAAGCTATACAAAAAAGATGATTTATAAAAAAAATTAATAATTATTTGTTTTAAAAAAAAATAGTACTATTTTTGATAAATATTTGAAAATTCAATCAACATAAAAAAATGTTAAAAACGCAAGAGCTTTCTTGTATTTACTAGTTAGCGGATATTGCAGAGCTACACGAAACGTAAAAGATAGCACAAAAAATTAAAATAAAAAATGCTAACTTTGTTGATTAATTATAAAAATATAATAAATACAAAAATTAATATAATATGGCTAAATTCACAAAACCACTTGAAAGTGCAACAAGAATAAAAATAAATAATTGGCTTGTAAATTTAGGTTGGGATATTAATGAAAATAGTCCATCTTGTAATTGCTATACTGAAAGAGCAAGAACAATTGATGAAAATAAAAAATTTAAAGGCAATAAACCTGATTATGTACTTTATTCTTCAAAAGACAATAATCCAATTGCAATCATTGAAGCAAAAAGGCAGGGAGAAAGCCTTGAAAAAGCATTAAATCAAGCAAAAGAAAAATATGCAATTCCATTAGGTGTAAAAATAATATTTATAACTGATGGATTATTTATTCAATCTTATCATTTAGACGATGGAGACTATTTATATTATAATTCTGAAATTGTAACCGAATTTTTAACTGAAAAAAGAATTGAACTTTTCATAAATGGTGGAAGTAAAATTTTTAGTGAAAAAATAGTTACTCATTCAAAGATTGAATTAATCAAAATTTTTCAAGATGCAAATGATATTTTAAGAAAAGACGGATTAAGCGAAGGCAGAGAAAGGTTTACGGAGTTTTCAAATCTTTTATTTTTAAAACTAATCAGTGATATTGAAACCCAACGAGAAGAAGACGGTTTAAATAGAAGATTAGAAAAAATTTATTGTTGGGAAGATTACTGTGAAAAAAACGCAAATGAACTTAACGAGTATATAAATAAAATTGTACTTCCAAGATTTGACAGAGAATATAACCATACAAGTGACATTTTTAATAAAAAATTGTTAATTAATAAACCAGAAAACTTAAAATCAATTGTTGAAAAAATCACTAAAATTGGTAATTTACTTGATACAAATTCAGATATAAAAGGTGACGCATTTGAATATTTCTTAAAAAATTCAATAAGTGTTGGAAATGATTTAGGAGAATATTTTACACCTAGACATATTGTTAAATTGATGGTAGAATTAATTGATTTAAAATTTAAAGAGACGGTTTACGACCCTTGTTGCGGAACAGGAGGTTTTTTGATTGAAGCATTTAAAAATATTAAAAGTAAATGTAAAAATACTGAAGAAAATTTAAATTTTTTAGAAAACGACACTGTTTTTGGACGTGAAATTTCAACAACATCGAGGATTGCAAAAATGAATATGATTATTATGGGCGATGGTCATAATAATATTGAACAAAAGGATAGTTTAGAATTTCCAATCAAAGAAAAATATGATGTTTCATTAACTAATTTTGCTTTCTCTCAAAAAACGGATTATGGTGCTTATTACGATTTTGATAGTACAGACGCGAATCCAATATTTATAAAACATATTTTTGATAGTTTAAACAAAGATGGCAGATGTGCTGTGGTTGTGCCAGAAGGCGTTTTGTTTGATACAAAAAAAGAATATGTAAAAATCAGAAAATTATTAATCGAAAACGCAGACGTTGAAGCAGTAATTAGGTTACATAATTTTGTTTTCAAACCTTATACAGGACAACCAACAAGTATTTTAATATTTAATAAAGAGAAAAAGACAAAAAAAGTTTGGTTCTTCGATGTAACCGAAGATGGTTTTAAAAAAACAGGAAGTAAAAAAGGTCGAAGAAAAATCATAGAAGATGATTTAGTTTTATTGCGACAAGTTTGGAAAGACAAATTAGAAACTGATAATTCATTTTTTGTTGATGTAGACACTATAAAAAACAATAATTATAGACTGTCAATGAATAATTACATTAAAACTGATAATAAAGTCAAAACTGTAAAACTAAAAGAATTATTAAAAGACAATAAGATAATTATGGGTTTTACACCTGATAGAAGTGATGATGCTTTTTGGTTTGGAGGAAAACATACTTGGCTAACAATTAGTGATTTAGGCGATGAAATGTATGTTTCAAAATCTAAAGAAAACATTACAGATTTAGCAATAAAACCTCAAAAATTATTACCAAAAGACACATTACTTTTTAGTTTTAAACTTTCAATTGGGAAAGTAGCAATTACGGAAAAACCATTATTTACCAATGAAGCAATTGCAGGATTAATTGTTGAAGACCCAATTATAAGAAAGTATTTGTATTATATTTTACCAAAAATAGATTATGAAACGAATAGAGCAACAAAAGGCGAAACCTTAAACAAAGATACTGTCGAAGATTTAGAAATTCCTTTTGACAGAGAAAATATAAAATCGATTGTAGAGAAGTTGGACAAATTGGAAAAGGAAAGACAAAGATTGATAAAATCAAAAGAAGCACAAGAAACAATGCAAATGGAGATTATTACTAACGAAATAACAAAGAAAAAATAGCAACATCCGCTAACAGCTAGAGTTTCGTTGGGCTTGAAAAGCCAACAATGAATTGCTATCATCGAATACCGACAAAAAATATTGTCCATGAGATAAACTCCGGTTGAACGGAACTGTCAATTTTATCACCTCTATGGGGTTATCGTAAAGTTTTGTGGGTATTTCAAAGAGATAATTGTACCTCTTTTTTTTATGGTATGTTATTTTGCAAATTTTTGTAGTGTTTTGCATCACTTTTGGGCATAAGTGCCCTTACCCACAATCTAATTTTTGCAGGAGCTTGCATTTTGGCCAA